>NZ_JAEIMH010000002.1:5919-12663 GCF_016464295.1 Streptomyces sp. N35
GGGGTGGGCGGGCGGTGCGCCCGCCCACCCCGGACCCCGTACGAAAGCCTCAGCGACCCGGCCGTACCGAAAGGTCCGTGATCTCCGCGTCCCGCGGCAGATCGATCGCCGTGAGGATCGCCGTCGCCACCGACTCCGGGTCGATCCAGCGAGCCGGGTCGTACTCGCTGCCCTCCTGCTGATGGACCTTGGCCTGCATCGGGCTGGTGGTGCGGCCCGGGTAGACCGTGGTGACGCGCAGGCCGTTCGGCTTCTCCTCGTGGCGCAGCGAGTCCGCGAGGGCCTTGAGGCCGTGCTTCGACGCCGCGTACGCGGACCAGTTGGCGTGGGCGTTCAGGCCCGCACCCGAGTTCACGAAGAGCACATGGCCCTGGGTGACCCGCAGTTGGGGCAGGAAGTGGCGGGTGAGCTCGGCCGGTGCGATGAGGTTGACCTCGAGCTGGGAGCGCCAGATCTTCGTCGTGAGATCGCCCACCGGTCCGAGGTCGACGACGCCCGCGATATGCAGCAGCGTGTCCACGCGGTCGGGCAGCGACTGGTGCGAGAAGGCCCAGGACAACCGGTCCGGTTCGGCGAGGTCGCCGACGAGGGTCTGGGCGCCCGGGTAGCGGTCGGCGAGTTCCTTGGCGCGGCCGGCGTTGCGGGCGAGCAGCACGAGGTCGTCGCCGCGCGCGTGCAGACGGGCGGCGACGGCGGCGCCGATGCCTGAGCCCGCTCCGGTGATCACATGGGTAGCCATGCGCCCATGCTGCCAGGCCGTCGAAAACGCCCGGCGCCGCACCTCGGCGTACGGAGGAAGGCACAGGAATCAGGCGGCGAAGGCACGGGAATCCCGGGCGAAGGCGCCGGAGACCCGGGCGTACGGTTGACGCATGAACATCTGCGTCTTCCTCTCCGCCGCCGACCTGGACGAGCGCTACACCCGGCCCGCCCGCGAGTTCGCCGAACTCCTCGGCAAGGGCGGGCACACCCTGGTGTGGGGCGGGTCCGACGTCGGTCTCATGAAGGTCGTCGCCGACGGTGTGCAGCGGTCCGGCGGCCGGCTCCTCGGTGTCTCCGTCGACTTCCTCGCCGCGAAGGCACGGCCGGTGACCGCCCCGGACGAGATGGTCGTCACGCGCGACCTCGCCGAGCGCAAGGCGCAGCTCCTGGAGCAGGCCGACGCCGTGGTGATCATGGTCGGCGGTACGGGAACGCTCGACGAGGCCACCGAGATCCTCGAGCTGAAGAAGCACGGCAGGACCGACATGCCCGTGGTCCTGCTCAACACCGCGGGTTTCTACGACGGGTTGAAGGAGCAGTTCCGCCGCATGGAGGACGAGGGCTTCCTGCCGGTCCCCCTCACGGACCTGGTGTTCTTCGCCGAGGAGCCGGTGGGCGCGCTGGCGTATCTGGAGGAGTCCCGCGGCGTCGTCTAGGACCAGATCACCGGCAGGCGTCGCTAGGGGGCGTCCGCCTTCGCCCGGACGTCCGCCGTCGCCCGGTCCTCCGCCGTCACCTCCGCGTGCGTGATGCGGATCTTCGACTGCCCGTGCGGCCTTGACTCCCAGTCCTCCATGAAGGTCGCCGCGAGCCCGTGCTTCGCCGCGAGCCCGACCAGCGTCTCGGTGCGGTAGTAGAAGTCCTCGTGCAGGACTTGGTGCTCCTCGCCCTCCGTGCGGTCGAAGGTGAAGTCGAAGAAGCCGCCGGGCTTCAGGACGCGTCCGACGTTCGCGAAGCACTCCTCGATGACATGCAGCGGCGAGTGCGAGAAGACGCTGTGGGCGTGCACGACGTCGAAGTGGGCGTCGGGCAGGAAGTCGAAGGTCAGGTTGTCGGCAACGGTCAGGTACGGCAGTTTCGGCTGCAGCCCGTAGCGCACCAGGGTGTGTTTGGCGGCGATCAGGATGTCGGGCGAGATATCGATGCCGTAGTAGTGGCCGGGCTCCAGGTGGTCGATGAAGAGCCGTCCCGCCCGCAGATTGCCGCAGCCGATCTCCAGCATCCGATGCCCGGGCGCGAGGCCGTGCTCCACCAGATAGTCGAACTGCATCTGCCCGATCCACGTCCACCGCTTGACGGAAGGTCCGCCGCCGACCGCGGCCTCCGCGCTGCGTGCGGCATCGGAGGCCATGACGGCGCGGTAGTAACCGACGTGGTTGCCGCGGAACTTGACGCGCAGCACCGCGTCGCGCGCCGACCGGCGCACATAGGCGGGCACGCGCCCGGGATGCCGCAGGGCGTAACGCACCTTGTGCAGCAGGGCCTTGCGGTTTCTGGACAGTCGGCTGGATCCCATGAACGCCTCCCATAGCGTTGCGTCACCACATGGTTGCGGTGCGTGATTCTGGCATGGTTTCCGGCGGGAAGAACGCGGGCGTCAACTGCGCTGTACCCAGTGGCCGAAGCAGCGATCCGGAGGGCAGAGAAGTGACCGCAGGACACACGATCACCGTCGAACACGGCACCCGGCATGTGCGCGTCGTCCACGACGGGCAGGTCGTCGCCGAGAGCAGCCGCCCGCTCGTGCTGCGCGAGACCGGCTGTCCCGTGCGCTACTACCTGCCGCCCGCGGATGTCCGCACCGAGCTTCTGGAGCCGTCGGAGACCCACACGTACTGCCCGTTCAAGGGCACCGCCTCGTACTGGTCGCTGCCCGGCGGCCAGGACGCCGTCTGGGCCTATCCCGACCCCGAGCCGGAGGTCGCCGAGATCAGGGATCATCTCTGCTTCTACGGGACCGAGGAAGTTTCCGCGGACTGAAGTCGCAGGCCAGGGGCGGTGGTTGGTTCCTCGCCGGATTCCCTGAAGATTTTTTCCGCTGCGGCGATGAGTTCCGATGACGACCGGGGTCTGCACCTTCATGGACACCCTCGGAAAAGTTCTGTCCCGCGACGGAACCCCCATCGCCTACGAACGGTTCGGCTCGGACGGCCCGGTCGTGATCCTCGTCAGCGGCGCCTTGTGCACCGGCCGCACAGAGGACGAGCCGCTCGCACGGCGGCTCGCGGCACTGGGCTGCACGGCGGTGACTTACGACCGCAGAGGCCGCGGCCACAGCGGTGACACGCTGCCGTACGCGGTCGCGAGAGAGGTCGACGACATCGCCGCGGTGATGGAGTCGGTCGGTGGGCGCGCGGCGCTGCACGGCAACTCGTCGGGCGCCGTGCTCGCCTTCGAGGCGGCGGCGAGCGGGCTCGCGGTGACCCATGTGTCGGGCTACGAACCGCCGTTGACGCTCGACGAGATCGGCGTCGCGGCCCGGCAGGAACAGGCGGGCCGGCTGCGCGCCCTGCTCGCCGACGGCCGGCGGGACGCCGCCGTCGAGCACTTCATCTCGGGCACCGGGGCGCCGCCGGAGCTCATCGGGCAGCTCAGGCGCTCACCCCTGTGGGCCGAGTGGGAGGCGCTCGCGCCGACGATCGCGTACGACTACGCGGTGCTCGGCGACAGCCTGGTGCCCGTCGACCGGATCTCGCGGATCGACGTCCCGCTGCTCGTGGTGAACGGTTCGGCCAGCTTCGATTGGATGGGCGGCTCGGCCGCCCTGGTCGCCCGCTCGGCGCGCGCGGGCCGGCATCTGACCCTGGAGGGCCAGACGCACATGGTGGATCCGGATGTGCTGGCGCCGGTGCTCGCGGGGTTCTATGCACGGAGCTAGCCGCATGAGCGGCAGCCATCGGTCGAGAACCCCGACGGACATCAACCAGGTCCGCGAGAGCGGCGCCGGTTGAGGCGCAAGGGACAGTCAGACCGCGGCGGCCGCACGCGTCGTGGCCGCGATCGTCGCCGAGCCGACCACGCGCGTGCCGTCGTAGAGGACGACCGCCTGGCCGGGTGCGACCCCGCGTACGGGCTCGTCGAACGTGACCCGCAGCTCGCCGTCCACGAGCTCGGCCGTCACCGGCGTCTCGTCGCCGTGCGCGCGCAGCTGGGCGGTGTAGCGGCCCTCGCCCTCGGGCGCGGTGCCGCACCAGCGGGGCTTGATCGCGGTCAGCGCGGTGACATCGAGGGCGCCCACCGGACCGACCGTCACCGTGTTGTTGACCGGCGAGATGTCGAGCACATAGCGCGGCTTGCCGTCCGGCGCCGGAGTGCCGATCCGCAGCCCCTTGCGCTGGCCGATCGTGAAGCCGTACGCGCCCTCGTGCGTGCCGAGCTTCTCCCCCGTCTCATCGACGATGTCGCCCTCCGCCTTGCCGAGGCGCCCGGCGAGGAAGCCCTGGGTGTCACCGTCGGCGATGAAGCAGATGTCATGGCTGTCGGGCTTCTTGGCTACCGCGAGCCCGCGGCGCTCGGCCTCGGCACGGATCTCCTCCTTGGTGGTGACGGTGTCACCGAGCGGGAAGAGCGCGTGCGCCAGCTGCTTGTCGTCCAGGACGCCGAGCACGTACGACTGGTCCTTGGCCATGTCGGAGGCGCGGTGCAGCTCGCGCGTACCGTCCTCGTTGGTGATCACCTGCGCGTAGTGGCCGGTGGCCACGGCGTCGAAGCCGAGCGCGAGCGCCTTGTCGAGCAGCGCGGCGAACTTGATCTTCTCGTTGCAGCGCAGACACGGGTTCGGGGTGCGCCCCGCCTCGTACTCGGCGATGAAGTCCTCGACGACGTCCTCACGGAAGCGCTCGGCGAGATCCCATACGTAGAAGGGAATGCCGATCACGTCGGCCGCGCGGCGGGCGTCGCGGGAGTCCTCGATGGTGCAGCAGCCGCGGGCGCCGGTGCGGAAGGACTGCGGGTTCGCCGAGAGCGCCAGGTGGACGCCCGTCACGTCGTGGCCCGCCTCGGCGGCGCGGGCGGCGGCGACGGCGGAGTCGACACCGCCGGACATGGCGGCGAGGACGCGGAGGCGGCGGGGCTCGGCAGGAGTCTCAGTCATAACCCCTCAAGGGTAAGCCGGAACCAATAGGTGTCCTCCACCCGTTTGTCTGTACGGAGATCAATGCACAACGGGGGTGGCCGTGGGTGAGGACCGAGCCGAGGGCGTCAAGCGCCGAGGCCTGCTGGTCGGCGTGGGGGCGACCGTCGCCGCGGGGATCACGGCGCTGGCGTTCCGTGAGGAGCTCGGGCGGCTGTGGTGGCAGATCCCCGGTGTCGACAAGCAGCGCACCGAGGGCGAGGTCGACCAGCCCGGGGCCCGCTGGGTGGCGGCCTCCGCGGCGAATCTACGGATCGCGGACCGGCCGGCCGACTATGAGATCGACAAGGTCGTCATCCATGTCACGCAGGGCAGCTATGCCTCGGCGATCAAGGTCTTCCGTGATCCGGCGCACGCGGCGGCCACGCACTATGTGATCCGTGCGCGGGACGGCGAGATCACACAGATGGCCCGGGAGCTGGATGTCGCCTTCCACGCGGGCAACCGCTCGTACAACGAGAGCAGTGTCGGGATCGAGCACGAGGGCTTCGTCGACAGGCCGTCGTCCTTCACCAAGGTGATGTACGAGGCTTCGGCCCGGCTGACCGCGGACATCTGCGCCCGCTACGAGATCCCGCTCGACCGCGAGCACATCATCGGGCACAACGAGGTGCCGGGGGCCACGCACACGGACCCGGGGCCGCACTGGGACTGGGACCGGTACATGGAGCTGGTGCGCCGGGCCGCGAACCGGCCCAAGGCGACGACGGCCGCGGAGCGCTAGGACCCGCAGGACGGCGCCGCCGCCGAACGGCACGCCCTAGCTGAGCCCGGCCGCCCGCGCCCGCTCCACCGCCGGGCCGATGGCCTTCGCCACCTCGTCGACATCGGCGCGGGTCGAGGTGTGGCCGAGCGAGAAGCGCAGGGTGCCGCGGGCGAGGTCCGGGTCGGTGCCGGTGGCGAGCAGGACGTGGCTGGGCTGGGCGATACCGGCCGTGCAGGCCGAACCGGTCGAGCAGGCGATGCCCTGGGCGTCCAGGAGCAGCAGCAGGGAGTCGCCCTCGCAGCCGGGGAAGGTGAAGTGGGCGTTGGCCGGCAGGCGGTCGACGGGGTCACCTCCGAGGATCGCGTCCGGGACGGCCGCGCGCACGGCGTCGACGAGGGCGTCGCGCAGACCGCCGATCTCCTCGGCGAAGCGCTCGCGCTGGGCGACGGCGCTCTGCGCGGCGACCGCGAAGGCCGCGGCGGCGGGGACGTCGAGGGTGCCGGAGCGCACCTGGCGTTCCTGGCCGCCGCCGTGCAGGACGGGTACGGGCGTCTGGTCGCGGCCGAGGAGCAGCGCGCCGATGCCGTACGGGCCGCCGATCTTGTGGCTGCTCACGGTCATCGCGGCGAGCCCGGAGGAGGCGAAGTCGACGTCGAGCTGACCGAAGGCCTGGACCGCGTCGGAGTGCAGCGGGATGCCGAACTCCTTTGCCACGTCCGCGAGTTCACGTACCGGCAGGACCGTGCCGATCTCGTTGTTCGCCCACATCACGGTCGCCAGGGCCACGTCCGCGGGGTTGCGCTCGATGGCTTCGCGCAGGGCCTCGGGGTGGACCCGGCCGTATCCGTCGACCGGCAGGTACTCCACCGTCGCGCCCTCGTGCTCGGCGAGCCAGTGCACCGCGTCGAGGACCGCGTGGTGCTCGACGGGGCTGGCGAGGACGCGGGTGCGGGCCGGGTCGGCGGCGCGGCGGGCCCAGTACAGGCCCTTCACCGCGAGGTTGTCGGCCTCGGTGCCGCCGGAGGTGAGGACCACCTCGCTCGGCCGCGCGCCCAGTGCCTCGGCGAGCGTCTCGCGGGCCTCCTCGACGGTGCGGCGGGCCTGACGGCCGGGGGCGTGGAGAGCGGGGGCGTTGCCGGCGACC
>NZ_JAEIMH010000002.1:12684-89682 GCF_016464295.1 Streptomyces sp. N35
GGGGGGGCGCCGGGGGGTGCGCCGGCGGCGGCCCCCCCCCCCCCCCCCCCCCTCCCCGAACCCGGGCCCCCCCCCCGCGCCCCGGCATCCGAACGAAGTTCGGATCTGCTCAATCACCGCAGGGGCTGGATCTGCCCCAGGCGCTGAATCTGCCCCGGGCGCGCTGGGTTACCGCCCCAGCGGCGTGCGTGCCAGCTGGCGCGACTGGGCCACCAGGCGGTCCTCGCTGTCCCAGACCTCGGCGTCCTCCTCAAGGAAACCGCCCGCCAGGTTGCGCGTGGTGATCGCGATACGGAGCGGGCCGGGCGCGGGGCGGCAGCGGACGTGGACCGTGAGTTCGACCGTGGGGACCCAGCCCTGGATGCCGAGTTCGAAGGCGGTGGGCGGCAGCGCGTCCACGGCGAGCAGCAGCGAGAGCGGATCGGCGTCGCGGCCGTCGGCGAGGCCGAACCAGGAGCGCATCTCGCCCTTGCCCGAGGGTGCGCCGAGTGCCCAGCCGAGCGTGGCCGGGTCAAGCTTCAGCCACAGGCGGTCGGTGATCGCGGTGCTGCCCTTGATCGGGGTGGGCGCGTCCTGCGGGCCGAAGCACTGGTCGACCGGCGGGATCGAGGGCCGGGCTGCGGTGGTGCGGACGTCGTCGGGGAGCGCGTCGAGGTCGCCGTACGAGGCGAGGACCCGGATCCGTTCCACCTCGCGGCCCTCCTCGTCGTACTGGAAGAGCGAGGCCTGGCCGGTGGAGAGGGTGCGGCCGGTGCGGACCGTCTCGGTGCGGATGACCGCCGGGCCCGGGTGGGACGCGGTGAGGTAGTGCGCCGAGATGGTGAAGGGGTCCGCGTGCGGGAGCGCCTGGCCGAGCGCGCGGCCGATGACGGCGAGGAGATAGCCGCCGTTGACGGCGCTGATGATGGTCCAGCCGGCGGAGAGTTCCGCGTCGTAGACCCCGGGTTCGCGCAGGGTCACCGCGGTGTCGCGGTCGAACTCGCTGTCGCCGATGGTGGCCTGTGCCGAGGTCTCCTGGGTCATGGGATGCACGGTACATCAGCTTGCTACTGAGCGGTAGCTTTGCTCTCTGATCGACACCGGTCGGCACGGGTGTCGGCACCGGTCGGCACCAGCCGGCACCACTCGGCACCGACCCCTACGCCGTCTCCTCCTGGGCGTGCGAGCGCCGGTTCCACGCCCGCGGAGCCCGCCAGTGGTAGTGCATCGCGAGCAGCCGGAGCACGAAGGCGGTGATGACGGCGGCCCCGCTGGTGAAGGTGTTCAGCGCGTCGTAGCGGATGCAGAGCACCACGATCCCTGCCCCCACCATCGCGGGCACGGCGTAGAGGTCGCGGTCCCAGCGCAGCAGCGAGGGCACCTCGTTGGCGAGGACATCGCGGAGCACACCGCCGCCGACGGCGGTGGCGAGACCGAGGGCCGCGGACGAGGTGAGGCCGAGCCCGTACTCGTATGCCTTCGTGGTGCCCGTGACGCAGAACAGGCCGAGGCCGGCCGCGTCGAAGGTGTTCACGGCGCGGTTGATCCGCTCGACCTGGGGGTGCAGGAAGAAGACAAGGGTCGCCGCGAAGAGCGGGGTGACGAAGTAGCCGAGGTCCGTGAAGGCGGCCGGCGGGACGGCCCCGATGATCAGGTCGCGCAGGAGGCCGCCGCCCAGGGCGGTGATCTCGGCGAGTACGGCGATACCGAAGACGTCGAAGTTCTTGCGCACGGCCAGGAGCGCGCCGGAGATCGCGAAGACGAAGATCCCGGCGAGGTCGAGGCCGTGTTGGACGGAGGGCGAGAAGAGGTCGTGCAGCACGGTTCATTCTGACTGGTGGACCACCTGGTCCTCGGCCGGTGTCCCCGCGAGCGGCTGCGTGTCCGCCGGCGCCTGGTCCGGTGCGTTCTCCGGATGGTGGCAGGCGACCCGGTGGGCCGGGGCGAGTTCGAGGAGCGGGGGCTCGGTCGTCTTGCAGACGGACGTCGCCTTCCAGCACCTCGTGTGGAAGCGGCAGCCCGAGGGCGGGCTGATGGGTGACGGGACGTCGCCGCGGAGCAGGATGCGGGAGGTACGGGCCGCGCGCCGCTTGGGGTCGGGGACCGGGACCGCCGAGAGCAGGGCCTTGGTGTACGGGTGCATCGGGGTCTCGTACAGCGGTTTGCGGTCGGCCAGTTCGACGATCTTGCCGAGGTACATCACCGCGATGCGGTCGGAGACATGGCGGATGACCGAGAGGTCATGGGCGATGATCACGTACGTGAGGCCGAGCTCGTCCTGCAGGTCGTCGAGGAGATTGACCACCTGGGCCTGGATGGAGACGTCGAGCGCCGAGACCGGTTCGTCGGCCACCACGAGCCGGGGCTTGAGCGCCAGGGCGCGGGCGATGCCGATGCGCTGACGCTGGCCGCCGGAGAACTCGTGCGGATAGCGGTTGTAGTGCTCGGGGTTGAGGCCGACGCGCTCGAGCATCTCCTGGACGGCCTTCTTGACGCCGCCCTCGGGGGTCACGCCCTGCAGCCGGAAGGGCGCCCCGACGATCGTGCCGATCGTGTGCCGGGGGTTCAGCGAGGAGTACGGGTCCTGGAAGATCATCTGGACGTCTTTGCGCAGCGGCCGCATCTGTCCCACGGACAGATGCGTGATGTCCCGGCCCTCGAACTCCACGCGCCCGCCGGTCGGTTCGAGCAGCCGGGTGATCAGCCGGCCCATGGTGGACTTGCCGCAGCCGGACTCCCCCACCACGCCGAGGGTTTCGCCGGGACGCACGTCGAAGGAGACGCCGTCGACCGCCTGGACCGCGCCGACCGTGCGCTGCAGCACACCCTTCTTGATCGGGAAGTGCTTCACCAAGCCGTCCACCTTGAGCAACGGCTCGCCTGCCACTGGGTGCTTCCTCAGATCCGTCACAGCTTCGGCTCGACCTCCTCGGTCCAGATCCTGGTCCGCTCCTCCTGTGTGAGGTGGCAGGCGCTGAAGTGCCCGCTGCCGACCTCGCGCAGCTCGGGCCGTACGGTGCGGGTCCTGTCGTCCTGCGGTACGTCGGCGTGCGGGCAGCGCGGGTGGAAGGGGCATCCGGCGGGCACGTTGATGAGGCTGGGCGGGGTCCCGCGGACCGGGGTGAGCCGGTCCGTCTGGTCCCGGTCGATGCGCGGCATCGAGCCGAGCAGCCCCCAGGTGTACGGGTGCTGGGGGGCCTCGAAGACCTGCTCGGCCGTGCCCCGCTCGACGCAGCGGCCCGCGTACATCACCAGGAGGTCGTCGGCGATCTCGGCGACCACCCCCAGATCGTGGGTGATCACGATGACCGCGGAGCCGAACTCCTTCTGCAGATCGCGGATCAGGTCCAGGATCTGCGCCTGGACGGTGACGTCGAGCGCGGTCGTCGGCTCGTCCGCGATGAGCAGTTCGGGGTTGTTGACCAGGGCCATCGCGATCATCACGCGCTGGCGCATCCCGCCGGAGAACTCATGCGGATAACCCGAGTAGCGCTTGGCCGGTTCGGGGATGCCGACGCGGTCGAGCATGTCGAGCGCGCGGGCCTTCGCGATCTTCTTCGACACGGGATGGTGCACACGGTAGGCCTCGGTGATCTGCGCGCCCACCGTGTAGTACGGGTGCAGTGCGGAGAGCGGGTCCTGGAAGATCATGGCCATCTTGCGGCCGCGCTGCCGGCGGACGAAGTCCTCGCTCGACGCGATCAACTCATCGTTGTCCAGCCAGACTTCACCGGTGATCCGGGCGTTGCGCGAACGGTGCAGGCCCATGATGCCCAGCGAGGTCACGGACTTGCCCGAGCCGGATTCGCCGACGATGCCGAGGGTGCGGCCGCGGCGTACGTCGAAGGAGATGCCGTCGACGGATCTGACCAGGCCGTCGTCCGTGTCGAAGTGGATGCGCAGATCCCGTACGGAGAGGAAGACCTCGCCCTCGGAGGTCCCGGCGGTCCCTGCGGCACCGGTGCGCGGACCCGGTACGGACGAGCGGCCCACCTCGGATTCGAGTTCGCTCACGAGTACCTCACCCTGGGGTCGATGGCCGCGTACAACAGGTCCACGATCAGGTTGCAGAAGACGATGAAGAAGGCGGCCACCAAGGTCACGCCCATGACGATGGGCAGATCGCTGTCCTTGACGGCCTGGACCGCATAGGCGCCCATGCCCTGCAGCGAGAAGACCTGTTCGGTGATGATCGCGCCGCCGACAAGGAGCCCGAAGTCCATCCCGAAGATGGTGACGATCGGGGTGAGGGCCGCCCGGAGTCCGTGCTTGGCGACGACCTTCGACTCGCGCAGGCCCTTGGCGCGTGCCGTACGGATGTAGTCCTCGCCCATCGTCTCCAGCATCCCGGCGCGGGTGAGCCGGGCGTAGAGCGCCGAGTAGAGGAAGGCGAGCGAGGACCACGGGATGATCAGGTTCCAGAACCATTCGCCGGGATCCTCGGTGATCGGGACGTAGTCCACGCTCTCCCAGATGGGCCACTGCGAGGTGAAGAGCGCGAGGCCGAGCAGACCGGTGAAGAAGATCGGCAGCGAGACGCCGAGCAGCGCGACGGTCATGGCGAGACGGTCGATGAAGGTGCCGCGCTTGAGAGCCGAGATGACCCCGATGGTGACACCGGTGATCACCCAGAGCACGGCCGCGCCGACCGCGAGGGACAGGGTGACGGGGATGCGCTGGGTGATCTCGGGCCAGACCTCGATATGGCTGCGGAAGGAGTAGCCGAAGCAAGGCGCGCTGCATTCGGAGGCGTCGGGGCCGAACTTGTACTCGGCGCCCACGAAGATCGCCTTGATGAAGTCGAAGTACTGCACGATCAGCGGCTGGTCGAGACCGAGGTTCTGCTTGACCGCGGCGACCGACTCGGGGTTGGCGTCCTTGCCCACGTACTGCACGGCCAGGTCGTCGACCGACTGGCCGCCGAGCCTGGGCACGAGGAAGAAGATCGCGAACGTGACGGCGGTGACGACGACGAGCAGCATCACCGCGGCGAACAGACGGCGGATGAGATAGGCGGTCACAGCTCAGCGGCGTGAGGTGGCCGCCCGGGCCGGACGGGGCCCGGACGGCCACCTCGTTGCCTTCACCTGCCTCTCGGATCTTCCTTGCCCGGACGGGGAGTTGAGCGGCGCGGTGTCACTTCTTGTCCGTGCCGATCAGCAAGTAGTCGTACATCCCCAGATAGGCCTGGGTGACGGTGACGTTCGTTGCCGAGTCCGGGCGGTAGAGCAGGTTCTTGCGGTAGATCAGCGGGACCGCGGAGGCCGTCTCCATGACCAGCTTGTCGACCTCGCCCCACTTCTTGGTGCGCTCGTCGGCGTCGGTCATGCCGATGCCCTCGCCCAGGGCCGCGTTGACCTTGGGGTCGTCGAGCTCCATCAGGTTGTTGCCGCCGGAGGGCTTGATCGCGGAGCCGTTGACGATCTGGTCGAGGAAGCCGAAGCCGGTGGGCCAGTCGGCGCCCCAGGCCATCATCATCAGGCCGAGCTTGTGCTCATGGACGTAGCTCGGGTTGCCGGCGAAGTTCGCGAAGTACTTGCCCGAGGGGAACGTCTTGATCTCCGCCTTGATGCCGACCCGCTCGAGGGAGGCCTTGACCGCGGTCGCCATGGAGATCTCGTCGGGTCGGTCGGCGCGGGCCGACAGGTTGGTGGTGAAGCCGTTCGGCTGCCCGCACTTGTCCAGGTGCTCCTTGGCCTTGGCCTCGTCGCCCTTGTTGCCCTCGGTCGGGTACATGTCGGCCTTCACATAGCCGTTGACCGTCGGAGGCAGCATCGTCGAGGCCACATCGCCCTTGGTGTCGCCGCCGAGCGCCTGCTGCACCGAGGCCTTGTCGACCGCGTACTGCACGGCCTTGCGGCAGTCGACGTTGTCGAAGGGAGCCACCTTCGTCGACATCGCCAGATAGGTCAGGGCGCCCGCGTACGGGTTGTCGGTCTTGGCCTTCTCCGCGCTCTTGGTCAGGACCTTCGGCTGGGTCTTGGTCTGCAGACCGGTGCCCGCCGCGTCCACGGTGATCTGGTCGTTGAGCAGATGCTGGTCGACCGTGGTCGGGTTGACCTTGAACTTGACCTCGATCCGGTCGGCGAGCGCCGGACGGACCGGGTCGGTCTTCTTGTCCCAGTGCGGGTTGCGCACGAGGACGGCGTTGCGGCCCTCGTTGTACGAATCGAACTTGTACGGGCCCGAGGACACGATGTTCTTCACGTACTCCGCGCCCTTGTCCTTGGCCTGGGGCACCGGCATGGTCTGCGAGAACGTGGCGAGGTAGTCGAAGTCCGCGAAGGGCTTGTTGAGCTTGAAGACGATGGTGTGGTCGTCGGGGGTCTCGATGGACGCGATGCCCTCGGGGCTCTTGTCCTTGTACGGGCCCTTGTACTTGTCGCCGCCTTCCAGATACGCCTTGAAGTACGTGGGTCCGTTCGAGAGCGCCTCCGGGGCGAAGTTGGAGCGCTCGACGGCGTACTTGACGTCCTTCGAGGTGACCTCGGTGCCGTCGTCGTACTTCACGCCCTTGCGTAATTGGTACGTCCAGGTCTTGGCGTCGGCGCTCGGCTTGCCCAGGGACGTGGCGAGGTCGGGCACGATCTCCAGGCCCTCGGCGCCGGCGGCCGGTTTGAAGCTGGTCAGTGAACGGCCGTACAGGCGCGAGAAGTTCTGCACCCAGCCGTAGTACGTGTTGCCCGGGTCGAGCGAGTCCGGCACGTCGGAGTGCTCGAAGGTGACTGTGCCGCCCCTCGCGGAGGACTGGTTCACGACTGCCTCGAGTGCCGCGTCGGCCACGGCCTTCTTGCCGTTGTTCTTCTTGCCGTCGCCGTCGCCGTCGTCCGAGCCGCCACAGGCCGACGCGGTCAGCGCCAGTGCGAGCGCCGTCCCGAGGACGGCCGTCACTTTCTTGGTCTTCATACTGAGGCTTCCTCCTGAATTGGATGCCTACGGCCGCCGATGCGTACGACTGCCGCTGCGTGCGACACGGGACTACTTGCTCCGGGGGTCGAGCGCGTCGCGCAGCCCGTCCCCGAGAAGGTTGAAGGCCAGGACGGTGATGAAGATCGCGAGTCCGGGCACGAACATGTACTGCAGATCCGCCTCGTACCGGTCCGCGGCATCGGTGAGCATGCCGCCCCATGAGGCCTGCGGCGGGGCGATGCCCACACCCAGGAAGCTGAGCGCGGCCTCGAAGAGGATGTTGGTCGGGATGAGGAGCGTGGCGTAGACGAGGATCGGCGCCACCAGATTGGGCATCAGTTCGCGGAAGATGATGAACGGCCCGCGCGCACCGAGCGAGCGCGAGGCCTCCACGAACTCGCGCTCGCGCAGGCTCATCGTCTGGGCGCGGACGATCCGGCCGATGTACGGCCAGGCGAAGAACCCGATGACGAAGATCAGTACGGCGATCCGCAGCGGGAGCCCCGTCAGCCCCCAGAACCCGTCCTGCACCGATGCGGAGAGCGAGATCGCGAACAGGAGCAGCGGAAACGCCAGGAAGGTGTCCATCAGACGGCTGACAACGCTGTCGACCCAGCCGCCGTAGTAGCCCGCGACCACTCCCAGGATCACGCCGATCATCACCGAGACCAGGGTGGCCCCGACCGCGACGAGCAGGGAGACCCACGAGCCCTCGATCACCCGGGCCAGCAGATCGCGTCCGAAGCCGGGGTCGACGCCGAGCGGATGCTCCCAGCTCATGCCGCCCCAGGCCCCTTTGGGAGCCTGCAACGCCGGGTCGACGAGGTCCTGGTTGAACTTGTTGGGATCCAGATCGAAGATCGCCTGGATCGGCTTGGCCAGCGCCGCCATCAGCACGAGACAGATCACGACGATGCCGCCGGCCACGGCCGCCTTGTCTCGCTTGAACCGGGTCCAGGCGATCTGGCCGAGCGAGCGGCCCTCGATCTGACTCGGTCCGGCCCCTGCGAGCACGGCTTCCGGCTGCGCCTCGGCGCTCGCCGATGTGGTCTCCAAAGGTGCGGTCACGTGCGTAAGACCTCCTCCACGCTGGGTGGTTTGGCCTGATAGCAACTCGCCTCCCGGAGTGTTCTCTGTGATCTAGATCACGCGCCAGGGGTCGACCAGGAAGTTTGCGGAACCGTAATTCCTGTGCTGGGAGCACCGGTTGGGCGCACAGCTGCCGTGAGCAGCAAGAAGCCCCCGGGAGAACCTCTTCGAGGTCCCGGGGGCTTCTGGAGTGCCGGTTGGGGCCGGCGGGGCAGGGCGGTGTTACGCGCCTTGTGTGGTGGAGTCCTTCGCCGATTCTGTCGAGTCGGTTTCGGCCGGAGCGGACTCGGCGGCGGCCTCGTCCGCGTCGGCCGACGTGGCCTCCGACTTCGGCTCCGCGTCCTCCGACTTCGGCTCGGCGTCCTCCGCCTCGATCTTGGCCTTGGCCTCGGCCGACTTGGCCGCGGCGTCCTCGACCCCGTCGGTCTCCGTACGGGCCGCGGGGACCACGGCCGCGCGCTCGGAACCGATCTGGAGCACACCGGACTCGATGTCCTCCACGAAGTGGCAGGCCACGCGGTGGCCGTCGCCGACCTCCCGCAGCTGCGGGCGCTCCTCCTTGCACTTGGGCTGGGCCCAGGGGCAACGGGTGTGGAAGCGGCAGCCGGACGGCGGGTTGGCGGGCGAGGGCAGGTCGCCCGTGAGCAGGATGCGCTCGCGGGCCTCCTCGACCACCGGGTCCGGGATCGGCACCGCCGACATGAGCGCCCTGGTGTACGGGTGCTTCGGCTCCGCGTACAGCGAGTCGCTCGGCGCCTCCTCCACCAGAGAGCCCAGGTACATCACGCCGATGACATCGGAGATGTGCCGGACCACCGCGAGGTCGTGGGCGATGACGACGTACGTCAGACCCAGTTCCTCCTGGAGCTCGTCGAGGAGGTTGACCACCTGCGCCTGGATGGACACGTCGAGCGCGGACACCGGCTCGTCGCAGATGATCACGTCCGGTTCGAGGACCAGGGCGCGCGCGATACCGATGCGCTGACGCTGACCGCCCGAGAACTCGTGCGGGTAGCGCGACAGCGCGTTGGACGGCAGACCGACCTTGGCGAGGATCGCGCGGATCTTCTCGCGGCGCTCCTCCTGGTTGGCGCCGATCCCGTGCGCCGCCATGCCCTCGGAGAGGATCGACTCGATGTTCTGGCGCGGGTTGAGGCTGCCAAGGGGGTCCTGGAAGACCATCTGGAGCCGGCGCCGCTTCTCGCGCATCTCCTTGTCGGAGAGCTTCGCCAAGTCGGTCCCGTCCAGGATGACTTCACCACTGGTGATGTCGACCAGGCGCAGGACGGCTCGGCCGAGCGTCGTCTTGCCGCAGCCCGACTCGCCGACCAGGCCGTACGTCTCGCCCGCCTCGACCTTCAGGGAGATCCCGTCGACCGCGTACACATGGCCGACCGTGCGGTCGAAGAACACGCCCCGCTTGATCGGGAAGTGCACCTTGACATCGTTCAGTTCGAGCAGGCTCATGCGGTGGTCCTCCCCTGTGCCGTCGCGGTGACGTCACCGGCGTCGAGGGTTGCGATCTCGACAGGCTCCCGTACGGGGTTGACGCACCGGACCTGATGGCCGGCCGCGGCGGGCACGGTCAGGGCGGGGGTGCCGGTCAGGCACCCCAACTCGTAGTAGTCGCAGCGGGGCGCGAAGGCACAGCCGTCGGCCCAGGCGATGCGGTCGTTGATGGAACCGCGGATCGGCTTGAGCGGCTCGCCACGCGGCGCGTCGAGCCGCGGGATCGATTCGAGCAGGCCGTGCGCGTACGGGTGCATGGGGTGGGCGAACAGCTCGTGGCGGTCCGCGGATTCCACCACCTTGCCCGCGTACAGCACATTGACCTGGTCGCACAGGCCGGCGACGACACCCAGGTCGTGGGTGATCATCAGCAGTGCGGTGCCCTCCTCGTCCACCAGCTCCTTGAGGAGCTCCAGGATCTGCGCCTGGATGGTGACGTCGAGGGCGGTGGTCGGCTCGTCCGCGATCAGCAGGCGCGGGGCACAGGCCACGGCCATGGCGATCAGAGCGCGCTGGCGCATACCGCCGGAGAGCTGGTGCGGGTACTCCTTGAGCCGACGGGTCGGGTCGGGAATGCCCACGCGGTCGAGCAGATGCGCCGCTTCCTTGCGCGCCGCCTCGCCCTTGAGGCCGCGGTGGCGCTGGAGGATCTCGGTGACCTGGATGCCGATCGGCACGACCGGGTTCAGCGAGGACAGCGGGTCCTGGAAGATCATCGCGAGCTGGCTGCCGCGCATGTCCCGCAGCTCGCGCTGGCTCATGGTCAGCAGGTTGTTGCCGTCGAAGTCGGCGCGGCCGCCGAGCTTGACGCCCTTACTCGGGAGCAGACCCATCAGGGCGAGCGAGGTCACGGACTTGCCGCACCCCGATTCGCCCACGAGGCCCACGACTTGACCCTGGTCGACGTCGAAGGAGACGCCGTCGACGGCCGTGGATTCCTTGCGTCCGTGGACGCCGCCGAAGGTGACGGTGAGTTCGTCAACTGAGAGCAGTGCCATGGCGGTTCAGCCTCGCAGCTTCGGGTCGAGGGCTTCCCGCATGGCCTCACCGAGCAGGGTGAAGCCGAGGGCGGTGATGATGATGCCCACTGCGGGATAGACGGCCATCATGGGGGCGTTGTCGAAGAAGTTCTGCGCCTGCGACAGCATCACACCCCACTCGGGGGTGGCCGGGTCCGGGTTGCCGAGTCCGAGATACGACAGCGCGGCCGCCTCGATGATCGCGGTGGCCAGGCTGAGCGTGGCCTGCACGATGACCGGGCTGAGCGAGTTGGGCAGGATCTGCGTGACGACGATCCGGCGCTTGCGGATACCGAGCGAGGTCGCCGCAAGCACGTAGTCCTTGCTGCCCTGCGCGAGCATCGAACCGCGAAGCAGTCGCGCGAAGATGGGGATCTGCACCACACCGACGGCGATCATCACCGTGGTCAGCGACTGACCCATCACCGCGGCGATGGAGACGGCGAGCAGCAGCGAGGGCAGCGCCAGCATCATGTCGATGAAGCGCATGACAACGGTGTCGATCTTGCGACCGGCTGCTCCGCCGAGCGTCGCGGCGGCGCCGGACGCTGCACCGATCACGGCGCCGACGATCAGGCCGATCAGCATCGAGACGACACCGACGAGCAGGGTCTGGCGGGCACCGACGAGGAAGCGGGAGAACAGGTCGCGGCCGAGGTGGTCGAGACCGAACCAGTTCTCGCCGCGCGCGCCGACGAACTGACCCCGGTTGGGGAAGACTTCACTGCGCCAGGTCAGGGCCTTGGGGCTGTACGGGGCGACCCACGGTCCGACGATCGCGACGACGATGAAGATGCCGATGACCACCGCGCCGATGATGGCCATCTTGCTGGCCTTCAGCCGGCGGAACGCCTCACGCCACAGGCTGCCGCCGCTGGTCGCGTCACCGCCCGCGGTGAGTTCGGCAAGCCGGTCGATCTTGTTGGTCTTGGTGCTGGTGGTCATGTCAGTGCACCCGCACTCTCGGATCGATGAGGCTGTACGCGAGGTCGACCAGCATGTTGATCAGCACGTAGATCATGGCGATGAACAGGATGAAGCCGACGAGCACGGGATAGTCACGGGCGTCGATGGCGTTCTTGATGAAGGAACCGATACCGGGGAAGTCGAAAACGGACTCGGTGAGCACCGCACCGGACAGCAGTGAACCGGTCAGGAGTCCGATGGTGGTGATGACGGGCAGCAGGGCGTTGCGCAGGATGTGACGGCCGCGTACGACCCGGCGCTCCAGGCCCTTGGACTGGGCGGTGCGCACGTAGTCCTCGCCCATGACTTCGAGCACGCTCGCCCGGGTCATACGGACGATGATCGCGAGCGGAATCGACGCCAGGGTGATGGCGGGCAGGAAGAGATGCATGAGCGCGTCCCACGCCGCGTCGAACTCGCCGGTGATGATGCCGTCCAGCATGGCGAAGTTGGTGATCACGGTGGCGTTGATGTCGGCTTCTTGGCGACCCGTCGAGGGGAAAAGGCCCAGGTCGACGGCGAATACGCCGCGCAGGATGATCGCGAGGAAGAAGACCGGGATGCAGATGCCGATCAGCGAGCCGGAGACACTCGCGACGTCCACCCAGCCGCCGCGCTTGCGGGCGGCGAGATAGCCGAGCGGGATACCGACGACGATGGCGATGAGCATCGCCGCGACGGAGAGCTCCACCGTCGCCGGGAACTTGAGCGTGAACTCGTCCCAGACCGGCTGGCCGGTCTGCACGGAAGTACCGAGATCGAGCTCGAAGATGCGCTTGAGGAAACGTCCGTACTGGACGTAAAGCGGCTGATCAAGCCCCAACGCCCGGTTGATACGCGCCACTTCGGCATCGGTGGCCTTCTCGCCCAGGATCGCTGCGGCGGGTCCGCCGGGCAGTCGGTTCAACCAGACGAACAGGAGAACCGACAGGCCGAGCAGGGTGGGTATGAGCTGTAGCAGTCTGCGTATGACGAGTCGCAACACCCCGCGTGCCCCTTTCTACTTGCTTGAGAACCGGGAACGCCCGGTCACCGACGCTGCCTGTGACCGGGCGAACCCTGCGTGATGTGCGATTACTTGAACGAGACCTCGGCGAAGTTCTCCTGCGTCAGCGGGGAGACCTTCGGCGGGTTCACGTTCTTGGCGAAAGCGATCGCCGGCGGGGACGACGAGATCGGGACACCCGGCAGGTAGTCCATGATCGCGACGTTGGCGGCCTCGTAGGCGGCGACGCGAGCGGCGGGGTCGCCCTCCTTCGAACCGGCGTTCACCTTCTCGAAGAGCGCCTTGTCCTTGAAGCCCCACTGCTTGTTGAACTCGGAGAACCAGGTGCCGATGAAGTTGAAGCCGTCGTTGAAGTCACCGGTCCAGCCCAGCATGTGCAGCGCACAGGAGCCGGCCTCGGTGGCGTCCAGGTAGTCCGGGGCCCACTTCATGGGCTTCGGGGTGACCGTGATGCCGGCCTTCTCCAGGTCGTCCTTCATGAGCTCGAACATGTTCTGCGGAGCAGGCATGTACGGGCGGGTGACCTCGGTCGGGTAGCAGAACTCGAGCTTGAGGCCGGACTCGCCGGCGTCCTTGAGGAGCTGCTTGGCCTTGTCCGTGTCGTGCTCGTACTTCTTCACCTTGTCGGTGTGACCCGCGACGGTGTCCGGCATGAACTGGGTCGCGACCTTGCCGCCCTCGGGCAGCTGGGTGTCGACGAGGTTCTGCCGGTCGATCGCGTGCGCGATGGCCTGGCGGACCTCGGGCTTCTTCAGCGCCGGGTTCTTGCCCTGGGACATGCCCACGTAGAACAGGTTGAAGACGTCACGGGTCGGGACCTGGAAGCCCTTGCCCTCGAGCGTCTTGATGTCGGCGGGCGCGACCAGGTCGTACCCGTCGATGTCACCGGCCTGGAGGGCCTGGCTGCGGCCCTTCTCGGTGTCGACGGTGCGGAAGATCAGGTTCTTGACCTTGGCCTTCTCGCCCCAGTAGCCGTCGAAGGCCTCAAGGGAAACAGTCTTGTTGCCCTTGTTCCACTTCGTGATCTTGTACGGGCCGGTACCGGCGACCTTGCCGGCCTCCTGGCTGTACTTGGGGTACGTGATGGCGTCGTCCTTGGCGGACGCGGTGTCCTTCGCGTACTCCTTGAGCGCCTTCGGCGAGTGGATCGCGAGGGCCTGCAGCGAGAAACCGCCCGGCAGCTGGGCCGAGGGCTCGTTGACCTCGATGACGGCGGTGCTGTCGTCCTTCGCGGTGCAGGACTTGTAGTTCGCCTTCGGCGTCTCCTTGTCCTCGTTCTTCGCGAAGCCGCCCATGATGGTCTGCCAGTAGTAGGAGACCGCGCTCGACTGGAAGGTGCCCTTCCAGTTGAACCAGTAGTCGTAATTCGCGCACACCGCGGCGGCGTTGAGCGTCTCGCCGTCGTGGAACTTCACACCCTTGCGCAGGTTGAAGGTCCAGACCGTGCCCTCCTCGTTGGAGGACCACTTCTCGGCGAGACCGCCGACGAGCTTCGAGCCACCGGGCTCGTGCTCGAGCAGCGCCTCGAAGGCCTGGCGGGTCACACGGAAGGTCTCGCCGTCGCTCGCGAGGGCGGGGTCGAGGGAGGCGGGGTCGCCGGGAGCGCCGAAGACAAAGGTGTCCTTGTCGCCGTCCTTGCCCTCGCCCTTGTCACGGTCGCTGCCGCAAGCGGTGACGACCAGCGTGGCCGCGATGGCCGCCGTGGCCATGCGCGCGCCACGGGATTTCAGTATTCGCATTGCTCCACCCCTGAGTTCGGCGAATGCCGGGAGATCATGAACTTCGCCGCACACTACCTTCACCGCTCACGACGGAGAATGGTCCGCATAGCGGTGATACCTAGATGAGACCCAGGGACCCAACAAATCGGTCTCGTACGGGACATGGCGCCCCAACCGGCTCACTCACCCTGCGATGGGGTGGATTCGGCGCCGATGCTCGCACTCAGCTGACGGGCGGATACCCGTAGCCACCGACTCCGGCCGGACCGTGCGCCTCGCGGTCGTAGAACGGGCGGGAGTTGGCGCGCAGCCACATCGTGATCGGGTCGTACTCGTCGGACATCGCGACCGTCGAGACCGGCAGGCCGTCCGGGACGGACGCGATGGACTGCTGCATCATCACGCGCACCGAGTCGACCGCGGTCGGGGACGTGTCGTACACATCCAGACCGATCGCCAAATAAGGGACACCGAGAGCGGGTTGCACCCAGGCGCGGCGCAGGGAGCGGACCGCGGGGGTGCGGTGCGCGTTCTGGCTGAGCTGCGCGTAGAACTGCGCGATGTCGAGGGCCGGCTCGGTCAGCCGCAGCGGTCCGGCCGGGACCTTGGCGAGGCCGGTGGCGATACGGCGCAGATCCAGCCACGGGACGCCGACCCCGCCACCGGGGGCGTGCGGGTTGAGCCACAGGCCGTAGTGGTCGGGGTAGAGCGTGTGCGCGACGTCGAGCCCGGAGACGACCTCATGCGCCCTGTTCCAGCCGGAGGCGGCGAGCTCCTGGGCGGAGGTGACACAGGGGGCGTACGAGAATCCGTCGATCTCCATGTTCCCGTACTGGGCGTCGGGCGAGCCGGCCTGGCCGTGCCAGAGCAGCATCCAGATCCGGCCGTCCGTGATGGCCTGGAGCAGCGCCTCGTACGCGTCGTACCGCCCGGGTGTCACCTGGCGCAGCATGTGCTCGACCTGCCCGGCCGCAGCCGTGCCCGACGCACTCACTCTTGACCGCCCCTTCGCCCCGTTTTCCTTCACCCCGTGCCGTTACGTCCGTCAACAAGACGTACCGGCCCGGGCTATGTAACCAGCTTATGCGGCGCTTCTGACACCGACTTGACGGTCCCGGTGACTTATTCGCCCGCGTGTTTTCCGTACCGCTCGCTATACGTGCTCGCGCCGGTAGAACGGACGGACCCTGGCGGCCATCCAGTCGCCGACCGGGTCCTGCGCCACATCCAGGAGCACCAGGTTCACCGGCCACGGCGGCGCGATCCGGCCGAGCGCGCGGCCGAGGGCGTCCATCGGGAGATTGCGGTCCGACCCTTCCCACCGCGAGAGCTCGACACCGACGAAGAGCACGGGGTCGGCGGTCTCGATCGCGGCGAGACAGCGGCGCGCGGACACCACGACGCCGGTGGCCTCGAACTCCTCGGAGGCCGCCCGCAGGAAGTCGACGGGGTCCTCCCGCCAGTCCGGCTCGCGCAGCTGGACGCGGCCGCCGCTCGCGGGTCCGTCGAGCGGGGTGCGGCCGGCCTTGCACAGTTCGGCGACGGCGGCCGGCGGCAGCGGCACGCCGATCGCGCCGTCGGGATTCACGACCAGGCCGACCTGCGGCGGAAGGCCGCGCGCGAAGTCCACGGCGGGCGCGACGGTGTACGACATGGCCGGCCCGGTGACCTGGACGAGCTGCTGCTGCGAGCTGAAGACCGGGACGTAGGCCTGGCCCTGGAGCTCGAGGGTCGGCACGTCCAGGTTCTGGCTGCCGCGTCCGCCTCCACTGGGCAGCGGCACCCAGACAAAGCTGCGGCCGAGCACTTCGAGGATGCGGCCGGCGGCCGCGGGACCGGCGCCGAGCGAGGCCCCGAGCACCTCTTCCAGTTCGTTGGCGGGCCAGCCCTGCGGATGGCCGTACGCATCCGTCATGCCCTGCTCCGGAATGTCGCCCATCTGCCGCCCCACCTGCTCGCCACCGCTTCTCCGCCTGTCCATGTGCGGCCTCGACCCTAACGCCGTAGCCCGGCAGGCCGCCTCGTACACCCGGATGGCCACGCTCCGCAGCCGTCTGGTTGCGGACTGTGTACGTCGCTTCGAGGGTGGCCGTAACAAGCGCCGGGCCACCGGCGACCCAGGTCGAGAGGACTCTCCATGACGGCGCACCGGGCCAAGAAGGCACCGCGCAGATGGCGCGGGACGCTGCCGCTGACGGTCGGCGCCTGTGCCTGTGCGCTGGCACTGGGGCTGCCGGGCACGGCGGCGGCCGGCACGGGCAAGGGTGATCCCCCGCCCACCGCGGGATCCGAGTCGGTCAAGCGGCCCGCACTCCCCGAGCGGCCCTCGATGCCCGAGAAGCCGGCGCTGCCCGAGCGGCCGGACCTGCCCGACAAGCCCGCCGGGCCCAATGTGCCCGGCGTACCCGCCGATCTCGAGGATCTGATGGAGGCCGTGGAGGGTCTGAGTGCCTCGCCGCTCACCAACCTCGGTGTGGCCGACCCGTTCTGGCTGGACGAGATCGACCGTGAGATCGAGACCGTGCTCGGTGAGGACGACGGCGGCAAGGAGGCCGGCGACTGGCCCGTCGGTCCCGCGCGGCTCGCGCTCAAGAAGGAGCTGCAGCGGCTGCAGACCGCCGCCCTGAACGGCGATGTGCTCGCCGCCGCGGACGCGAAGACAAAGATCCCGAAGCTCACCGACGACCTGCTGCAGGCCGCGGGCCTCGGCTCGTTCCTGGACCAGCTGCCGCCGCCCCCGGAGCCGGACGCGGAAGGCGTAACGGGCACGGACGAGCCCGTCGACACGGACGAGCCGGACGAGGACGAGGCCGAGGACGAAGCCGAGGACGCGGAGGACACCTCCGCCGAACCGTCCGCGCCGACGCAGCCGTCCGTACCGCCGGTGCTGCCGCCGCCGGTGCCGTCGGTGCCGACGCCCACGATCCCCGGCTTCCCGCCCGCGCCGTCCCCTGCGATCCCGGGGTTCCCGCCCGCGCCGTCCACCGCGATCCCCGGGTTCCCGCCCGCACCGGCGACGCCGACGCCCGCGCTCCCGTGGTTCCCGCCCGCGCCGTCGACGACGCCGGCCGCGTTCCCGGGTTTCCCGCCCGCGCCGCCGACGACGCCGGCCGCGTTCCCCTCGCTGCCCGCCTTCCCGCCGGCGCCCACCTCACCGTTCGGGCTGCCGACCACCTCCCCCGCCGCGATCCCGGGCCTGCCCGCCTTCCCGGCCGCACCCGCCGCCATCCCCGGTCTGCCCCTCTTCCCGCCGTCGCCGTTCGGCGGGCTGCCCAAGTTCCCGTGATCCGGGCGCGGTCCGGGCCGGCCCGTTCAGGCCGAGCCGGCCCGGACCGTGCTCCCGCAAGGTTCCGCCTCCGCTCACCCCACTGATCACCTCACTGAAATCCCCCGCTCCACCCCATCGAAGATCCCCGCTCACCCCCCTTGAAAGGCACTCCCCATGCGACTCAACAGAACCCTCACCGCGCTCGCCGTCACCGTCGCCCTCTCCGCCGGCACCGTCGCCGTCGGCGCAGGCACCGCGTTCGCCGCCGAGGGCCGGCCCGCCGTGGCCACCGCGCCGATCGACAGCGAGACCGAGCAGCGCGTCCAGCGCAGCCTCGACAAGCTGTACGCGGCGATCGACGAGGCCGCGAAGAGCGGCGCCGAGGGCACGTACGACGAGAGCCACCGGACCCTGCTCGACACCGCGGTCAGGGAGCTGATCGCGGCGACCGAAGCGGTGGACCCGGAGCCGGTGGCCGAGGCGCCCGCCAAGGTCGACCCGAAGGAAGCGGTCGCGGACGCGACGAAGAAGCTCGAGGCCCAGGTCAAGGTGATCGTGGACGCCGCCGCCAAGGGCGACCTGGCGAAGCTGACCGCTTCCGTGGAGCTCTCGACCAAGGTGGTCGTGGACCTTCTGGTCAAGGTCGGGCTCGGCCCGATCCTGGAGAAGCTCGGCCTCGGCGACGTGACGAAGCTGCTGCCCGGACTCACGGATCTGCTGCTGAAGCCCGCCGGCCAGACGCCGGCCGCCGGGCTGCCGCTGCCGGCGCTGCCCCTGCCGCTGCCGGTGCCGGGCCTGCCGACCGGTCTTCCCACCGGGCTTCCGACGGGTGGTCTGCCGACCCCTGGCCTCCCGCTCCCGCTGCCGCTGCCGTTCGGCAAGTAGGCGCACACCGCAGCCCCGCACACACGACGCACCCCGCTCCGCCGCTCAGGGCGGGGCGGGGTGCGTCGTTCTCACGCGTTGCGTCAGGGCGGGGTGCGTCGTCCTCACGCGCTGCGTCAGGACGTCTTTCACGCGCTGCGTCAGGCCGTACGGAACCCCACCACGTCCAAGCCGCCCGCCGCCTCGCGGTCGAGCAGCACGACCGAGGCGCATCCCGGCGGCAGCACACCCTTCTCGGCATCGCGGACGAGGCGGCCCACCGCGCCGCGGTGGCGGGTGAACGCATAGCGGGACACTCCGCGACCGCGGTCGCGCTGGCCGGCCAGGGCCATGCCGGGGTCGACGTCGAGCAGCAGCAGATGCAGCGAGGTGCCGCGGCGGTGGGCCTCGCGCGACAGCCAGCGGCGCACCCAGGCCTGGGTGCCGCAGTCGTGCACCACGGCCTCGGCGCCCGAGCGCAGGGTGCGGCGCAGCCGGGCGTAGTGGGCGAGCCGGACCAGGGGCCGGTAGACCGCGTACGGAAGGAAGCGGGGCATGAACGCGGACCAGCGGTCGCGGGAGTCCTGGGAGTCGAGGCGGGGTGCGCGCACCGCGCGCTGGATCAGAGTGGTCTTGCCGCTGCCGGGCAGCCCGGACACGACGACGAGGTCACCGGGGCCGAAGAGCAGCCGGCCGGGTGCGGTGCGGCCGCGCAGATCGCGCACGACCGCCGGTTCCGTATCGCGGACGACCGCGAGCCGTCTGGTCGGTCCTGCCTGCTGCGGAATCGCCACGCCATTGCTGACGTATGCGCTGCTGTGCTGCACGGTGATCGTCCTCCCCCTCGGTCGACTGGGGCCTGCCCTCCACGGATCCGGTTATCCCTTCTCAGCCGACTCCATCGGGACCGAGAGGCAGTCCTCGCACTCTGCCCTCCCGAGTGTAAAGAGTCGGTAATGCGTGTGAACCGGGTTTGCCACGACCTCATTCCGCATACCGCCCGCGAGCCCGTCCGCGTGCCGCCCGAGCGCCCGTCCGCATCCCGTCCGGGAGCCGCTCCCGCGCACCCGTCGTACGGGTGCCCAGGGACGTGCAATGATGTGCGCGCCAACTGCATACCGGCCGTTCGAAGCCACGCGGGAGAGTCCTGGATGCCCAGCATCCGGGCGCCGAAGGAGCAAGCCCCTCCCTTGAATCTCTCAGGCCCCGTACCGCGTGGACGAGGCAACTCTGAAAAGCGAGCCGCTCTCGGCTCCACCCAAGGTGCAAGCCACATCCGGCGATACGCGGGAGCGTGGTGAACCTCTCAGGTTTATGACAGATGGGGAGGATCATCCTCACCAGTCATGCCCTGGGAGCCCTTCTGATGAGCAACGCCCCCCGCCTCACCGCCCTCGACGCCCTGCACCGGTCGCTCGGCGCCACGATGACCGACTTCGCCGGCTGGGACATGCCGCTGCGGTACGGAAGCGAGCGCGACGAGCACAACGCCGTACGTACGAAGGCCGGTCTCTTCGACCTCTCGCACATGGGCGAGATCGCCGTCACCGGCCCCGAGGCCGCCAAGCTGCTCGACTACGCGCTGGTCGGCAACATGGGCACGGTCGGTGTCGGCCGTGCCCGCTACACCATGATCTGCCAGGCCGACGGCGGCATCCTCGACGACCTGATCGTCTACCGCCTCGAGGACCAGGCGTACATGGTCGTCGCCAACGCCTCCAACGCGCAGGTCGTCCTCGACGCGCTGACCGAGCGCCAGGCCGGCTTCGACGCCGTCGTACGCGACGACCGCGAGGCCTACGCGCTGCTCGCCGTACAGGGGCCGAACTCGTCGGCCATCCTGAGCGCCGTCACCGACGCCGACCTCGACGGCCTCAAGTACTACGCGGGTCTGCCCGGCACGGTCTCCGGCGTCCCCGCCCTGATCGCCCGCACCGGCTACACCGGCGAGGACGGCTTCGAGCTCTTCATCAAGCCCGAGCACGCCGAGCGGGTCTGGGTCGACCTGACCGAGGCCGGCCAGGACTACGGCCTCATCCCCTGCGGTCTGTCCTGCCGCGACACCCTGCGCCTCGAGGCCGGTATGCCGCTGTACGGGCACGAACTCACCACCTCGCTCACGCCGTTCGACGCGGGTCTCGGCCGGGTCGTGAAGTTCGAGAAGGAGGGGGACTTCGTGGGGCGCGAGGCGCTGCGGGCCGCCGCCGAGCGCGCCGAGCAGAACCCGCCGCGCAAGCTCGTCGGCCTGATCGCCGAGGGCCGCCGTGTCCCGCGCGCCGAGATGCAGGTCGTCGCCGACGGCGAGGTCATCGGCTCCATCACCTCCGGCGCCCCGTCCCCGACGCTCGGCAAGCCGATCGCGATGGCGTACGTGGACGCCGCGCACGCCGAGGCCGGTACAAAGGGCGTGGGCGTGGACATCCGCGGCACGCACGAGCCGTACGAGGTCGTCGCCCTGCCGTTCTACAAGCGCCAGAAGTAAGTCCCGTAAAGCCTCAGAAGCAACCCGTACCCCTCTTCGTTCACCACTCCCCCGCGTACAGGAGAATTCAGGCCATGAGCAACCCCAAGGAACTGCGGTACAGCAAGGAGCACGAGTGGCTGTCGGCCGCCGCGGACGGCGTCTCGACGGTCGGCATCACCGAGCACGCGGCGAACGCGCTCGGCGATGTGGTCTTCGTGCAGCTCCCCGAGGTCGGCGAGACCGTGACCGCCGGTGAGACCTGTGGCGAGCTGGAGTCGACCAAGTCGGTCTCCGAGCTGTACGCCCCGGTCACCGGCGAGGTCGTCGAGGCCAACCAGGACGTCGTGGACGACCCGTCGCTCGTCAACTCGGCCCCGTTCGAGGGTGGTTGGCTGTTCAAGGTGCGCGTCACCGCCGAGCAGGACGGCCTGATGTCCGCCGACGAGTACACCGAGTTCTCCGGAAGCTGAGGCGCGCACTTTCATGTCTTCTCTGAACCAGTCGCTGCATGAGCTCGACCCGGACGTGGCCGCCGCGGTCGACGCCGAGCTGAAGCGCCAGCAGTCCACGCTCGAGATGATCGCCTCGGAGAACTTCGCTCCGGTCGCGGTCATGGAGGCGCAGGGCTCGGTCCTCACCAACAAGTACGCCGAGGGCTACCCGGGCCGCCGTTACTACGGCGGCTGCGAGCACGTGGACGTCGCCGAGCAGATCGCGATCGACCGGGTGAAGGAGCTGTTCGGCGCCGAGTACGCCAATGTGCAGCCGCACTCGGGCGCTTCGGCGAACCAGGCCGCGCTCTTCGCGATCGCCTCGCCCGGCGACACGATCCTGGGCCTTGACCTGGCGCACGGCGGTCACCTGACCCACGGCATGCGCCTGAACTTCTCCGGCAAGCAGTTCAACGTGGTCCCGTACCATGTGGACGACTCCGGCCTGGTGGACATGGCCGAGGTCGAGCGGCTCGCCAAGGAGCACCGCCCGAAGGTGATCATCGCCGGCTGGTCGGCGTACCCGCGTCACCTGGACTTCGCCGAGTTCCGCCGGATCGCGGACGAGGTCGAGGCGCTGCTGTGGGTCGACATGGCGCACTTCGCCGGTCTGGTGGCCGCGGGCCTGCACCCGAACCCCGTTCCGTTCGCGGACGTGGTCACGTCCACCACGCACAAGACCCTCGGCGGTCCGCGCGGCGGCATCATCCTGTCCCGCGACAAGACCTTCGCGAAGAAGCTCAACTCGGCGGTCTTCCCGGGCTTCCAGGGCGGTCCCCTGGAGCACGTGATCGCGGCCAAGGCGGTCTCCTTCAAGGTCGCGGCCTCGGATGAGTTCAAGGAGCGCCAGGCGCGCACGATCGAGGGTGCCCGCATCCTCGCCGAGCGTCTGACCTCGGACGACGCCCGCGCGACCGGTGTGAATGTCCTGTCCGGCGGTACAGACGTGCACCTGGTCCTTGTCGACCTGCGCGACTCGGAGCTGGACGGCCAGCAGGCCGAGGACCGTCTCCACGAGGTCGGCATCACGGTCAACCGCAACGCGGTCCCGAACGACCCGCGGCCGCCGATGGTGACGTCCGGTCTGCGGATCGGTACGCCGGCCCTGGCGACGCGCGGCTTCGACGCCGAGGACTTCCGCGAGGTCGCGGATGTCATCGCCGAGGCGCTGAAGCCGTCGTACGACGCCGCGTCCCTGAAGACCCGGGTCACGGCGCTCGCGGACAAGCACCCGCTGTACCCGTCGCTGTAGCGGTTCCTTCGAGTCGCTGCAGCGGTTCCTTCCAAGGGCCCGTCCGGTGGAGTTATCCACAGGACGGGCCCTTCGTCGTGACCTACGGCCCGCGCATACCTGCCGAAGCGCGGAGCTTTGCGCATGTCAGCGCACATACGTTCTGGATAAGGACATTCACCGACCGACCAGAACGGCACGCACCCCATGGATATGAGCGCGGCGAACAGGAAAGGCCTCAGTCTTTTCGCCCTGATCATGATCGGCCTCGGCTCGATCTTCGGCTCCGGCTGGCTCTTCGGCGCGGGCCAGGCCGCCGCGGTCGCGGGCCCCGCCGCGATCATCGCCTGGGTGATCGGCGCCGTCTTCATCGGCATGATCGCCATGTCGTACGCGGAGGTCGGCGCCGCCTATCCGCTGCCGGGCTCCATGGCGCGCTTCGGTTCGATCTCGCACGGTCCCGTGCTCGGCTTCATGACGGGCTGGGCCTGCTGGATCGCCATCGCCGCCCTGATCCCGATCGAGTCGATCGCCTCCACGCAGTACATGTCCTCGTGGAACTTCGGCTGGGCGCGCGGGCTCGTCGAGAACGGGGGCCTGACCACCTCCGGCATGGTGATGGCCTTCGCCCTGACCGTGCTGCTCTGGCTGGCCTGCTACTGGTCGGTGGCGCTGCTCGCGAAGGCGAACAACCTGCTCACGCTGGTCAAGTTCGCCATCCCGGTGCTCGCCGTGGTCGCGCTCATCGCCTCCGGCTTCCACACCGGCAACTTCACGAACCACGGCGGCTTCGCGCCCAACGGCTGGTCCGCGGTGATGACCGCGGTCACCACCTCCGGTGTGGTCTTCGCGTTCAACGGCTTCCAGGCCGTGGTGAACCTCGGCGGCGCCGCCAAGAACCCGGGCCGCGCCATTCCGCTGGCCCTGGTGGGCGCGCTCTCCCTCGGTCTCGTCATCTACCTGGCGCTGCAGGTCGCCTTCATCGGCTCCGTACCGCCCGAGCAGCTCGCCTCGGCCGGCGGCTGGCACGGCATCAACTTCGCCTCGCCGTTCGCCGACCTGGCCAAGATCCTGGCGCTGCACTGGGTCGTGATGACGCTGCAGTTCGGCGCGTTCATCTCGCCGTCCGGCGCCAACATCGGCAACGTCGCCTCCGCCTCGTTCATGGCGCAGAACCTCGCCGACACCGGCTTCTTCCCGAAGAAGATCCGCGAGGTGCACCCGAAGTACGGCACCGCCCGTCCCGCGATGTGGCTGAACCTGGGCTTCTCGCTGATCCTGCTCTTCACCGTCGGGCACAGCTGGGAGGCGCTGGCCGCGGTCGTCTCCGCCGCGATGGTGGTCTCGTATCTGATCGGCCCGATCGCCGTCGGGGTCTTCCGCGAGACCAAGCCCGAGCTGCCGCGGCCGTTCCGCCTTCCGGCCGCGCGGATCCTGTGCCCGCTGACCTTCGCCTTCGCGGCCTGCGCCCTGTACTGGACGAAGTGGCCGGACACCGGCAAGGTCGTGCTGCTCACGCTGGTCGCCGCCCCGATCGCGGCCGTCGTCCTGAAGCGCAAGGGCGAGAAGAACCTGAGGAAGCAGTTCGCCCCGGCCTGGTGGCTGATCGCCTTCCTGCTTTGGCTCGGCACGCTCTCGGCGATCGGCGGCGAGGAGTTCGGCGGCGCCGGGTACATTCCGGGCGGTGTGGCCATCGCGCTGGTCGGCGTCTCGGCCCTCGGCTTCTACTTCTGGGCCGTACGCTCCGGCATCAAGGCCCACATGGCGGGGCTGCCGGGTCCGGACCCCGTGTTGGATGCCCCGGCGGAGGAACCCGTACCGGCCGAGGACGTGCGCGAGCTCGCGCACACCTGACAGTCCGCCGGAGATCCGACCGGTGACCTGAGCTGTGACCTGTTGGTCACCTCCGGCAGGCGAGTCCGACGCCGTGGCGCGTTAGGCTCGTCTGTCGGACACAATCCGCACATACGCACCTCGTACGCACCCGCATACGCACCGCCCTCGTACACCCCACGAGCAGACAAGGGAGTCCGCCACCGTGGCAATCTCCGTCTTCGACCTCTTCTCCATCGGCATCGGCCCGTCCTCCTCGCACACGGTCGGCCCGATGCGGGCGGCCCGTATGTTCGTGGGCCGGCTGAAGAAGGACGGTCTGCTCGCCCAGACCGCCTCCGTGCGCGCCGAGCTCTTCGGCTCGCTCGGCGCCACGGGGCACGGGCACGGCACCCCGAAGGCGGTCCTGCTCGGGCTCGAGGGCCACTCCCCTCGTACGGTCGACGTCGAGACCGCCGACGACGAGGTGGAGCGCATCCGTACGTCCGGGAAGCTGCGCCTGATGGGCGCCGAGATAGGCGATGCCCACGTCATCGACTTCGACGAGCCGAACCAGCTGATCCTGCACCGCCGCCGCTCGCTGCCGTACCACGCGAACGGCATGACGCTCTTCGCGTACGACGCGACCGGCGCCCCCCTCCTGGAGAAGACCTACTACTCGGTCGGCGGCGGCTTCGTCGTGGACGAGGACGCGGTCGGCGAGGACCGGATCAAGCTGGACGACACGGTCCTGAAGTACCCGTTCCGCTCCGGCGACGAGATGCTGCGTCTCGCCCGTGAGACGGGCCTGTCGATCTCCTCGCTGATGCTGGAGAACGAGAAGGCCTGGCGGACCGAGGAGGAGATCCGCGAGGGGCTCCTGGAGATCTGGCGCGTCATGCAGGCGTGTGTGTCCCGCGGTATGGCCCGCGAGGGCATCCTGCCGGGCGGTCTGCGCGTCAAGCGCCGCGCCGCGGCCCAGGCCCGCCAGCTGCGCGCCGAGGGTGACCCGATGCTGCACCGCGGCGAGTGGACCACGATCTACGCGATGGCCGTGAACGAGGAGAACGCGGCCGGCGGCCGGGTCGTCACCGCCCCCACCAACGGCGCCGCGGGCGTGCTCCCGGCCGTCCTGCACCACTACATGAACTTCGTGCCGGGCGCGGACGAGGACGGCGTGGTCCGCTTCCTGCTCGCCGCCGGTGCGATCGGCATGCTCTTCAAGGAGAACGCCTCCATCTCCGGCGCCGAGGTCGGCTGCCAGGGCGAGGTCGGCTCGGCCTGCTCGATGGCGGCCGGTGCGCTCGCCGAGGTCCTGGGCGGCAGCCCGGAGCAGGTCGAGAACGCGGCCGAGATCGGCATGGAGCACAACCTGGGACTCACCTGCGACCCGGTCGGCGGCCTCGTCCAGATCCCGTGCATCGAACGCAACGGCATGGCCGCGGTCAAGGCCGTCACGGCCGCGAAGATGGCGATGCGCGGCGACGGTTCGCACAAGGTCTCCCTCGACAAGGTCATCAAGACCATGAAGGAGACGGGCGCGGACATGAAGGTCAAGTACAAGGAGACGGCGCGGGGTGGGCTTGCGGTGAACGTGATCGAGTGCTGATGGGCACCATCTGACCTGCTGATTCGTCTGGACCGGCCGTCGCCTCACCTTTTCCACCAAGGCAAGGCGGCGGCCGTCGTCGGAAACGTATTCCGCCTACCAACTCGGGCAGTTCGGCGCCTCAGGTACCAGAGCGCGGACGTGATCCGTAGCCGTAGTCACAGACGCTCCGCGGCCCTTAGCGTTCTGTCATGAATTGGACGACTCTCATTGCCACCTTGCTTGGTGCGGTGATCGCCACCGGGTCAAGTCTTCTCATCGAGGCGCGTCGAGATCGGCGTACGACGGAAGCCGAGTGGCGGCAGGCCCGACGGGAGTTGTACGGAGCCTTCCTCAGCGCGTCGTCCGTCCGGCGCGCGAGTATTTCCGCAGCGTGCGCACATTGCGTGAGGCTGTAGATGACGGACTGCAGTACCACGATCCCGAACGCGCCGCCTTCGAAGAAGCAGTCACTCTCGCTCTCAGGAGCGCACGTGATGCGATCGGACATGAAGACCGACGCAGCGGACTCACGCCAACCCCAGTGATTGGTCGCCGCGGACGCCAGGCGTTGATCCGAACTCCGTGCGGCGGTCGTGTCAGTCGGCTCGCATATCCTTCCGGCCATCGCACGCCGACACGGAGGATCCAGAGAAGTGACTGGCCTGTCTGCTTTTCCGCTGCCTTTTCAGGCATCGCGTTTCCGATCGACCTCAAGTCCCCGGACGTTGCGGGAGCTTGAGATGATGCAGTGCAGTGCCCAGTTGCGGGCGAAGCCGGGGTGGTTCGACAAGATGAACGACCCGGGGATCGTCGCCAAGTGGACGCGGGAAGCGGTCGCCCAGGGTCTCACCGAGGCTCAAGTGCGGTATGTGCTGGACGAGTTGGCGTACTACGCCGGGCTGCGAGACCAGCGGACCGGCGTCGAGGTGTCCGCCGTCGACGGGGTGTGGCAGTCGGACACCCTGGTCGACGACGCGCTCGGGTCCCGGCTGCGCGAGGCGGTCCGGGTTCTCGAAGAGGTCCCCGAGGACGAGCTCGACTGGCATCCCGGATCGGAGGGCCAGGTGCTCGATCTGGTGCATCCCTCGCTGTTCTGTCTGGTGCGCGAGGCGAGCGGCGCCCCTGAGCGGGCTTGGCGGAATCCGACGGACCGCTACTCGAAGCACGAGTTCTCGGAGCGGTTCCAGTGGCTGCCCACGGACGTCGAGGTCGGCGACGACGGCAAGGCCGCCTTCCTCTCGTACGTCAACAACGTCCACCCCGAGCGGCATCGCGAACTGGCCGCCGCACTGCCCGACTTGTTCGCGCGGATGCTCCCGCTCTTCGAGAACGTGCTCACCGATGCGTGCTACCCGCTGCCGCTGCGGATCGAGGCCGATCCTTATGCGTGGTACGACTCGGAGCCGGAGTACCCGGACAAGGACGCCTACGGCGACGACGCGGCGTACCAGGAAGCGGTGCGCGCCTACGAAGCGGCCCAGGACGACTGGTGGGAGAACCGTCGCCCGGTCGTCCCGGACGCCCCGGAGTTCACCCCGCCCACGCTGCCGGACGACTTCGTCCCGGTCGGCCTGCGCGGCCGCCGCCTCCAGGTCATCGTCAAGCTGGCCACGATCCACCTCACCCCGGACAAGCCCGCGTACAACGGGGGTTCGTGGCATGTCGAGGGGATGCTCAACGAGCGGATCGTCTCCACGGGCATCTACTACTGGGACAGCGAGAACATCACGGAGAGCCGGCTGAGCTTCCGTACGGCGGTCGACGACCCGGACTACGAACAGAACGACGACAACGGCATACGTGAGGTCTACGGCCTGGAGAACGAGGACGCCCTGAACCAGGTACTCGGCTCGGCAGCGACTCCGGCGGGCCGCTGCCTGGCGTTTCCGAACATCTTGCAGCACCGGGTCGGTTCGTTCCGGCTCGCGGACCCGACCCGGCCGGGGCATCGCAAGATTCTGGCGTTCTTCCTGGTCGACCCGTCGGAGACGATCGTCTCGACCGCCGACGTGCCCCCGCAGCAGCCGTGGTCCGACACCTCGACCATGACGGTGGAGCAGGCGAAGAGCTACCGCGAACAGCTCATGCGGGAGCGGAAGTTCTTCGTCGACGAGCACAACGAGCAGGTCTACGAGCGGGAGTTCTCCCTCTGCGAGCACTGAGACACGGGGGTAGTGGGGTAGTGGGGTCATGAGGCGCTGAGTGCCGGGCGGCCGCGCGGCTGCCCGGCTCACCAGGCTCACCAGGCTCAGGACGTGGGCCAGTCCACCTGTCGCTCGACGCGGACCGCGGTGACGCTCACGCCGTCCGGAGCGCCGAAGGCCTCGACCATCACACCGTTGCCGATGTCGGTCACCTGCACGGCCAGGTGGTCCGCGCCCACCCGCAAGTCGATCCGTACCACCGGCTCACCCGAGAAGTCCGGCATCCGGTGGATCCGGGCGGCCGGGTAGCGCAGGGTCTTCAGCTTGTCGCGCAGCGCCTCGTACGACGGGCTGCCGGTCCCCGAGAAGGCCCTGCTGATACGGGACTGGTGGCGCTGCGCGGCGCACTGCTCCTGTGCGGTCAGCGGCACCGGCGCGACGCTGGCGGTCGTCGCCACGCCCGCTGTGGCGGTGGGGAAGGCGAGGGAGCAGCTCTGTGCGATGAGGTCCGCCAGTTCGAGGAACCGGGTCTCCGCAGGGTCGGTCGCGACGGCCGTGCCGGTCACGGGGGCCGGAGCGGCGGTGGCGTGTGCCGCGCCGAGGCCGGTCAGGAGGATGCCGCCGAGCGCGGCCGCCGCCAGGGACTTCTTCGGGAAGCGTGTTGATCTCATGCCCGTACGATGCGGCTCACCGGCCGCCGCCCACATGAGTACCCGTACTCAATGCGACCCCGCATCGTCTGAGCATCAACTCACCGGGCACCACCCCACGCGAGCACCGGCCCCCGCCCGCCCCCTACTTGGTGGCCCCCTGCGCGAACCCGTTGTAGATGTAGCGCTGCAGGAAGAGGAAGACGAGGAGGGTCGGGACGATCACCAGGATCGCGCCGGCCGAGATGTTCTCCCAGTGCGCGCCGAACGGGCCCTTGAAGCGGAACAGGGCCGTGGAGATCGTGCCGTTGTCCTCGGAGGGCATGTAGAGGAACGGGATGTAGAAGTCGTTGTACGTCGTGATGCCCTTGACGATGACGACGGTGGCGATCGCCGGCTTGAGCAGCGGAAAAATGATCTTGCGGTAGATGGTGAAGGTGTTCGCGCCGTCGAGCCGCGCCGCCTCGTCGAGCGAGGTCGGGATCCCCCGGATGAACTGCAGGAAGATGTAGATCGACACGATGTCCGTGCCCATGTAGAGCAGGATCGGCGCCCAGCGCGTGTCCACCAGGCCGAAGCTGTTGACCACTTGGAAGGTCGCCACCTGCGTGGTCACGCCCGGCACGAGCGTGGCGATCAGGAACAGGGCCATGACCGTCTTCTTGAGCCGGAACTCGAAGCGGTCGATGGCGTACGCCGTCATCGACCCGATCAGGACCGTGCCGGTGATCGAGAACAACAGGATGAACGCCGTGTTCCCGAACGCCGTGAGCATCTTGCCGTCGTGGAACGCGGTCGCGTAGTTGGAGAAGTTGAGCCAGTCGCCTGGCAGGCTCAGCGCGCCGCCGTCGGCCACCTCGCGGGAGGTCTTCAGCGAGGTGAGGAAGACGACGGCCAGCGGCACGAGGACCACGAGCGACGCGACGACCAGCGAGAGATACGTCAGGGCCGTGCCGGCGCGGGGCCGGCGCACCGTGCTGCGGCCGGCTCGGGGCCGCCGCGGAGCGGTGCGGGTGCGCCGGTCGGGGGTCAGCGTGGTCATACGAGGTCCACCTTCTCGTCGGGCACGATCCGCCGCTGGAGCCAGGTGACCGCCAGGATGATCAGCAGCAGCACCACGGCGCAGGCCGAGGCCAGACCGGTCTTGTTGAACTGGAAGGCGAGCTTCACCGTCTGGATGACGAAGGTCTGGGTGCCGGTGGCGCCGCCGGTCATGATGTACGGGATCTCGAAGACGGCCAGGGAGCCGGAGATCGCCAGGATGACGCTGAGGCTCAGAACGGGCCGGATGCTCGGCGCGATGATGTGCCGGAACTGCTGCCAGCGGCTCGCGCCGTCGAGCTGCGCCGCCTCGTACAACTCCCCCGGGACCGACTGGATCGCGCCCAGGAAGAGCACGAAGTTGAGGCCGGTGAAGCGCCACACGGAAACGCCCGCGAGCGAGGTGTTGGCGGACTCCGGGTCGCCGAGCCAGGCCTTGTCGCCGTCGGCGCCGAACCACGACAGGACCGCGTCGAGGGTGCCGCCGTCCTGGAAGAAGTAGAGGAAGACGAACCCGATGGCGACGCCGTTGATCAAGTAGGGGAAGAACAGGATCCCCTTGAAGAGGTTGCGAAAGCGCAGGTCGAAGCTGAGCACCGTCGCGAAGTAGAGCGCGATCACGATCTGCACGGCCGAGGCCGCCAGATAGTAGAAGCTCACGAAGAACACCCGGAACAGCTCGGGCCGGGTGAAGAGCTGGGTGTAGTTGTCCACGCCGGTGAAGTTCCGGTCGGGGCTCACGCCGTCCCAGTCCGTGAAGCTGTAATAGATCATGTTGCCCACGGGGACATACGTGAACGTGATCAGCAGGGCCAGCGGCGCGAGCAGGAACAGCCAGGGCGTGATCCGCCGCAGCGGATGATCCCGCCAGGAGCGGGTGGGCGACGTGCCGTGCCGCACTCCGCGCGCGGCGGCCGGGAAGGCCGAACGGGCGGGCGCGGGGGGCGACTTGGACGTGGTGTCGGTCATCTCCGACGTGGTGTCGGTCATCTCGGACGGCCTTTCGTGATCCGCGTCGAGCGTGGGGCGAGCACGAGGGCCCCGCCTCGCGGGCGGTGCGGGGCCCCGTGCTCGCGTCCGGGTCAGTTGCCGACGGTCGCGGCCGCTTCGGCCCAGCGCAGGTCGAGCTCGTCGAGGTAGTCCTGCAGGGACCCCTCCTGAGCGCCGCGGGCGATGTCGATCAGCTTCTGGCGGTAGTCCTGCTTGGCGAGGCCGATCTCGGAGGCGTTGTCGATGGCGTTGACCTGCTCGGTCTTCGCCTCGGAGCGCTCGATCAAGCTGACATCGTTGTCCTGGTACGGCTTGAGGACATCCGGAAGCTTCATGGCCTTCAGGGCCGAGACCCCGCCCTCCTTGGCGGCGAAGCCCGACTTCTCGGTGAACCAGTCGATCCAGGCCCGCGCGGCTTCCTTGTGCTCCGAGTGGGTGTTCACGGCGAGTTGGTAGTCGGAGAGCAGGGTGGCGCAGTACTTGCCGTCCTTCTGCGCCGGGAAGGGCATGAACCCGATGTCGTCCGGGTTCATGCCCGCCTTGGTGGCGGCGTCGCGCATCTGGTTCACGGCCCAGGAGCCGAGCAGCATGCTGCTGATCTTGCCTTTGGCCAGATCCGTCTTGGAGGTCTCCCAGTTGGTGGTGGTCGGGTCCTTCTCGGACAGCTTGCCGTGCACGATGTCGTGGAGCAGGGTGTCGACGACATGGAGATCGCTGCCGTCGGCCCACGGCTTGTCGGCGGCCGCCAGCGCGTCGGAGGCCAGGGGGTCGCAGCTGACCGAGCCGACGCTGTTGGTCCAGGGGCTGCTCAGCGGCCAGCCGTCCTTGAAGTTGGTGTAGTACGGCGTCGCGCCGGTCTTCTCCTTGACGGCGCCCAGGTCCGTAAGGAACTCGTCCGGAGTCGTCGGCCAGTCGGTGATGCCGGCCCGCTCCCACACCTTCTTGTTGTAGACGAGGCCGTTGACCGTACCGAAGTTGGCTATGCCGTACGTCTTGCCCTTGACGTCCGTCTTGCCGGTGAAGCGGTACTTCTCGGCCATGTCCTTGGTGTCGCCCAGCGGGGCGAAGAACTTCGGGTAGTCGCCCTTGGCGATCACGGAGGGGATGAGCAGGACGTCGCCGTAGTTCTCGGTGTTCATCCGGATCTTCACCTCGCCCTCGTAGTCGGTGATGCCCTGGAACTTCACCGTCACCTTGGGATAGGCCTTCTTGAACTCGGCGGCGTACTTCCCCATCGTGCCGTCCTGCACGAGATCGGTGCGGTTGGTCAGCACCGTGATCGTGCCCGACACCTTGCCGGGGTCCGAGGGAGCGGTGGCCGCTTCCCCGGACGAGGCTCCCCCGCCACCACACCCCGCGACCGTCAACAGCGCGGTGGCAAGCAGCACCGCGCTCAGCGGCTTCCTCCTCATGTGCCCAACTCCTTATCCGGACTACGGCTCAGGCCCCAGCGGCTGACGGCACTATGTCAGCGATGTGTGAACCGGTAAAGCTCCGATTTCCAGCGCGATACTCAATCGTTACCGCACGGCTCACCTCTCATGACGCCCACACGGCGCCCAACTGCATTGTTCTGTGCGGTGGTGATCGCTTCTGGGGACTGGACCGGTTAATCACTGGGAGGTTAGGTTGACGGGCGTCACCACCGACCAGGGTCTGCCCCTGTCGAAAAGGAGCCGCTGATGAAGGACGTCGTCCAGCTGACGGAAGGCTGGCAGCTCAGCCACGAAGGGACGCTGCTCGAAGCCCGCGTACCCGGCTGCGTCCACACGGATCTGCTCGCCGCGGACCTCATCCCCGACCCCTTCCTGGGCACGAACGAGCACGACGTGGCCTGGGTGGGGCGGCAACCCTGGACCTACCGGCGCCAGTTGACCGGCGAGGAGACGCATGCGGCGGCGCATGAGCGCACCGACCTGGTCTTCGACGGCCTGGACACCGCCGCCACGCTCACGCTGGACGGCGTGGAGCTGGGCCGCACCCGCAATATGCACCGCTCGTACCGGTTCGATGTCACGGGCCGCAGCGGCGAGTTGAACGTCACCTTCACCTCCGCGTACGAAGAGGCGGAGTCCGTGCGGCAGCTGACCGGGGACCGGCCCAACGTCTATCCCGAGCCGTTCCAGTACATCCGCAAGATGGCGGCGAACTTCGGCTGGGACTGGGGGCCGACCGTGGTCACGGCCGGCATGTGGCGCCCGGTCCGCCTCGAGCACTGGTCGACGGCCCGGCTCGCGCAGGTGCGCCCACTGGTGACCGTGGACGGGACGAACGGGCGCGTGGAGCTTCACCTCGACGTGGAACGCACCGCGGCCGGAGCGGGCCGGCCGCTCCTCGCCCAGGCCACGGTGGCGGGCGTGACCGCGCGCGCCGAGGTGCTCGGGGGCCACGCGACGGTCGTGCTCGACGTGCCGGACGTACGGCTGTGGTGGCCGCGCGGGCATGGTGAACAGCCGCTGTACGACGTGGAGTTGACGCTGCTCGACGCGGGCGAGCCGCTGGACGACGAGAAGGCGCCGGGCGTCGGAGAGCGGCTCGCCACCGGAGAGCCGCTCGACATGTGGCGACGGCGAGTGGGTTTCCGCACCGTCGAGCTCGACCGGAGCACCGACGCGCACGGCTCCGGATTCACCTTCGTCGTCAACGGCGAGCGCATCTTCGTACGCGGCGTGAACTGGATCCCCGACGACGTCCTGCCCTCCCGCGTCACCCCCGAGCGCTACCGGACCCGCCTGGAGCAGACCGCCGCGGCCAACGTGGACCTCGTCCGCATCTGGGGCGGCGGCATCTACGAGGACGACGCCTTCTACGACGTCTGCGACGAACTGGGCCTGATGGTCTGGCAGGACTTCCTCTTCGCCTGCGCCGCCTACCCGGAGGAGCAGCCGCTGCGCGGGGAGGTCGAGGCGGAGGCGCGCGAGAACGTCGTACGCCTGATGCCGCACCCCAGCCTCGTGCTGTGGAACGGCAACAACGAGAACCTGTGGGGCTTTCGCGACTGGGACTGGGAGGAGCCGCTCGCCGGCGACTCCTGGGGCGAGGGCTACTACCTGGGGCTGCTTCCGCGCGTGGTCGCCGAGCTCGATCCGACACGGGCGTACAGCGCGGGCAGCCCGTGGTCGGGCTCCTGGAACCACCACCCCAACGACCCGGACCACGGCACATACCACTCGTGGGAGGCGTGGAACCGGCGGGACTACAGCGAGTACCTGGCGAACGTGCCGCGCTTCGTCTCCGAGTTCGGCTGGCAGGCGCCCCCCGCGCTTGCCACGCTGCGCCGCGCCCTGCCCGGCGAGCGGCTCGCGCCCGACTCCCCCGGCATGCTGCACCACCAGAAGGCCGAGGACGGCAACGGCAAGCTGAACCGTGGCGTGGAGCGCCATTTCGCGCTGCCCGAGGGCGACTTCGACCGCTGGCACTACCTCACCCAGGTCGTCCAGGCACGTGCCGTCGCCGCCGGGATCGAGCACTGGCGCTCCCACTGGCCGCGCTGTGCGGGCACCATCGTCTGGCAGATCAACGACTGCTGGCCCGTCAGCTCCTGGTCCTCGATCGACGGCGACGGGCGCCTCAAGCCGCTCCACCACGAGCTGCGCCGTGTCTACGCCGACCGACTCCTGACCCTCCAACCAGGCGCGGACGGGCCCGAGTTGGCGCTGTCCAACCTGGGCGCCGAGCCATGGGACACCGAGGTCACGCTGCGTCTGCTGCGGACCGACGGCACCGTGGCCGCCCGTATCTCCCTCGGGCTCACCGTGCCAGGGCGCGAGGTGCTGCGGCTGCCCGTACCGCCTCAGGCGCAGCCGGCCGCGGGCTCCGCGAAGGAGTATCTGGTGGCCGACGCCGAGGACCTGCGGGCCGTCCATCTCCCCGTACGGGACAAGGAGTTCGACTATCCCGTGCCGCGCTTCGACATCGCCGTGGAGACCGTGGGCGGCGATCCGGACACCCTCGACGTGGTGGTGACCGCGCAGACGCTCGTACGGGATCTTCTGCTGCAGGCCGACCGCCTCGCTCCCGGTGCGACGGCCGACCGCGGCCTGCTCACCCTGCTCCCCGGGGAGCGGACGCGTCTGCGGATACGGGGAGCGGCGGGCGCCGGCGCGAACGCGATCCGCGCGGCCTTGTTCTGCGTGGAACCGGCGTGAGCGCACCCGCCCAGCGCATCACGATCAAGGAAGTCGCGGCCGCCGCCGGGGTCTCCAAAGGTGCGGTGTCGATCGCGTTCAACCACAAGCCCGGCCTGTCCGAGGCCACGCGGGAGCGCATCTTCACCGTCGCGCGGGAGCTGGGCTGGGCCCCCAACTCCTCCGCGCGCAGCCTGTCGACGCGACGGCCGGACACCATCGGCCTCGCCCTGTGCCGGCCGGCGCGGCTGCTCGGGCTCGGGCCGTTCTACATGGACTTCATCTCCGGGATCGAGAGCGTTCTCGCCGAGCGCTCCTGCTCGCTTCTGTTGCGCCTCGTCAGCGGTCTGGACGAGGAGATCGCGCTGCAGGAGACGTGGTGGCGCGAACGCCAGGTCGGCGGATCCATCCTGGTCGACTTCCACCAGGACGATCCCCGTATCGCACCGCTCAAGGAACTCGGCATCCCGGCGGTGGCGGTCGGGCATCCCGACCTCACCGGCGGGATCCCGTCGATCTGGACGGACGACGCGGGGGGGGGGGGCGGGGGGGGGGGGGTTCTCGCCGCGCCCGGGCACCGCCGCCTCGCCCGCGGCGGGGGGCCTGCCGGGCGGGGGCACAGCGCCATCCGCGAACGGGCCTTCCAGGACACGCTGCGCGCGCTCGGCCTGCCCCCGACCACCCCGGTGGACACGGGATTCGCGGGCGAGGAAGGGGCGCGGGCGACCCGCTCGCTGCTGCTGCGGCCCGAGCGGCCGACCGCGATCGTCTACGACAACGACATCATGGCGGTCGCCGGCCTCGGCGTCGCCGCCGAGATGGGGGTCACGGTGCCGGACGAACTGTCGCTGCTCGCCTGGGACGACTCCCAGCTGTGCCGCCTGACGCATCCGACACTCTCGGCGATGAGCCATGACGTGCACGGCTTCGGAGCGGAGGTGGCACGCGAGTTGTTCGACGTCATCGCCGGCCGGCCGGTGCGTCCGCGCCCCGTGATGACGCCCTCGCTCACACCGCGCGGCTCCACGGCCTCGCTCCGTGCGGCTGTCTCTTGAACGGCAGGGTGGGCTGGTGGGCTGAGGGCCGGCGCGCGGAGGGGCCGGTGTCTGGAGAGGCCGGTGTCCGGCTTCAGGCCGGTGGCGGCTTCAGGCCGTACGCGGCGGGCTGGTGCTCGCGCGGGGCAGCAGGCGGGCGGCCGGCACCTGGCTGTGCCGTACGTCCTCCTTGCCGACCGCGGCGAGGAGCGTGCGGGCGGCGAGGGCTCCGTACTCGCCGATGTCCCGGGTGAGGGCGGTGAGTTGGGGGCGCACCGCCTGCGTGAAGGGCGAGTCGTCCCACGCCACGAGGGACAGATCCCGGGGGACTTCCAGGTTCAGCTCCTGGGCGACCGACAGACCCGCGACGGCCATGATGTCGTTGTCGTAGACGATCGCGGTGGGGCGCTCCGAGGCGATGAGCAGCCGGCGGGTCGCGCGGGCACCCTCCTCGCCGGAGTAGTCGGTGTGCACCACCGTGGGCGCGGGCAGCCCCGCCGCGCGGCAGCTCTCCTCGAAGGCGGCGTCGCGCACGGTGGTGTGCGCGAGCTGCGGCAGCCCGGCCACCCGCGCGATGGCGCGGTGTCCGAGAGCGGCGAGATAGGCGACGGTCTCGTGGACACTCGCGCCGTCGTCGGACCAGACGGCGGGCACGGCACCGGCCGCCCGCGGCGGACCCAGGGCCACCACCGGCAGATCCATGGCGGCGAGCGCGGCCACCCTTACGTCGTCGTCGTGCAGGTCCACCAGGAGGGCGCCGTCCACCCTGCCCTCGCCCCACCAGCGGCGGTAGAGCTCGATCTCGTCGTCATGGCTCGTGACGGTCTGGAGCATGAGGGCGATGGAGCGCGGTGCGAGTTCGGACTCGATGCCGCCGATGAGTTCCATGAAGAAGGGCTCGACGCTCAGCGTCCGGGCCGGCCGGCATACGGCCAGGCCCACGGCCCGGGCCTGCGCGCCGTTGAGCGCCCGGGCGGCGCTGCTGGGCCGCCAGCCGACCTCCGCGGCGATCGCCTTGATACGGGCCCGGGTCTGCGCGGAGACGCCCGGCTGGTCGTTGAGGGCGTAGGAGACCGCGACCTTGGAGACCCCCGCCTGGCGCGCGATGTCCGCAATCGTCGGCCTCTTCATGCGCGCGCCCTCCTGCTGTACCGGTTCCGTACCTCAGCGGGCGACCCTACCGGGCGGCCGCCGGGGTACGCGCTCCCGGTCACTGAACGCGGGTTCAGGAGGCGTGCGATCCCTTCGGGGTCCTTCAGGGACTGGTGGTGCAGGTCCTGCCGTCGAGGGTGAAGGCGGCCGGGGCCGTGTTCGTTCCGGTGGAGGAGCCGTTGAGGCCGAAGCTCACCTGTCCGCCCGCGGGGATGGAGCGCGTCCAGGACTCCGGGGTGACCTGGACCGCGGCGCCGTCCTGGGCGGCCCGGGCGTTCCACACCGAGTTGATCCGCTGCCGGCCGGGGAAGGCGAAGTCGAGCTTCCAGCCGTCGATCTGCCGGTCGGACGTGTTGCGGACGGTGATGTCGGCGTTGAACGAACTGCCCCAGTCGCTCAGCCGGTAGGTGACCGCGCAGGCGCCGCTGCCCGGGTCGGGGTCCGGGTCGGGGTCGGGGTCGGGGTCGGGGTCAGGGTCAGGGTCAGGGTCCGGGTCGGTGCCGCCGCCGAAGACGCCGGCTTCCTTGGCGGTGGCCCTGATGCCGTCAGCGCCGTCGAACAGGCGCTTGCCCCAGTCGGAGGGCGCGTTCGCGTCGAAGTTCCGGACCAGGTCGAGGTACTCGACCCCGCTCCCGTTGCCGCTCCAGGACCAGCCCATGAAGCCGAGGTCCAGGGACCGGGTGGTGGCGAGGATGGCGTCCTCGTCCGGGTTGCCGTCCGAGTGCATGTCTCCGAACTCGCCGACCACGATGGGCAGTTGGGCGGCGACGAACCGGTTGAGGTAGTCGCTCACCTCCGCCGGGGTGTCGAAGACGCCGTACATGTGGATGTCGAACAGGATGTTGCGGTCCGGGTCGGCGGCCATCACAGCGGCCGCGTTGTCCCGCATGGTGAAGGACCAGTCCTGGCCCCAGTTGGGTGCGTCGACCATCAGCGTGTGGTCGAGTCCGCCGGCGCGAAGGCGGCCGACCGCCGCCTTCGTGTCGTCGGTCCATGCGCTGTAGTTCGCGTTGCCGTAGGGCTCGTTGCCGATGTTGACCAGGACGTACTTCTCCTGGCCGACGAGGGCGTCCTTGATACTCAGCCAGTAGTCGACCGCCTTCGACAGCGGCGCGGCCGCGCCCGCCTCGCCGTAGCCCGTCGTGTCATGGGCCTCCAGGACACAGATCAGGCGGTTCTGCTTGCACTCCTTGACGACGTGGGCGACATCGGCGGTGTCGTTCCTGGTCCACTGGTCACCGGTGCTCAGGACGACCCGTACGGAATTGGCGCCCTTGGCCTTGATGTCGGCGAGCGCCCGGTCGGTCCTGTCGGGGTACCAGGTGTGCGCGTGGTTGACCCCGCGCAGGACGAAGTCCTGGTCGTCGGCGTCGAGCAGACGGCCGTTGCGGATATGGAACCCTGGTGCGTCCGCGGCCTGTTCGGCTGATGCGGGCTGTGCGGCCTGTCCGTCCGGTGCGGGCTGTGCGGCCGGTGCGGCACGTCCGTCCGGTGCGGCCTGTGCGGACGGGGAGAGCGCCGGCGGTGTGGCGCAGGCGGCCAGCAAGGCGGCGACCGCAGCGGCGGCTCGTGTGCGTCTCATCTACTGCTCCTGGTTCGATCGGTGCGCGCCGGTGGTCGGGCCGCCGGTATGGGGCAGCCCTGGGCGCGACGTGGCAACAGGGGCGGTACGGGGCCGTGCCCGCTTAACCGGGCACAGCAGACCAGGACTGCCGGCTCGGCACCCGGTCGGCCGCCGCCCGGGAGCGCGAGGCGCGCACCCGGGCGGCGGCGTGGCCGAGCGGCACGCGGGGAGCTGTCGGGGGCACGCCCGACCTGCTGGAACGCAAGGCCGGACACCGGTTCGCACGCTTCCGCTCGGCGACGGCCACGACATTAGGGGGCACGGAAAGCGAGCACAATGGTTTCTACAGAACCGGTTAAGTGAACACTTCTTCAGGGGAGCACGGTCGGCGCACCGAGGCCCGCGCCGCCGCGGCGGCCCCCACCAGGCCGGCGTCCTGCGCGAGAGCCGCGGGCCTGACCTGGAGCCCGCGGACGAAGTCCAGCGTGGCGTAGGAGTCGAGGTGGCGCCGGAGCGGCGCGAACAGCAGGTCACCGGCCTGTGCCACACCGCCGCCGATGACCACCGCCTCGATCTCGACCAGCGAGGCCGTGGCCGCGACGGCCGCGGCGAGCGCCCGCGCCGCACGGTCGAAGGCCGCAAGGGCCCGCGCATCACCCTGCCCGGCGGACACCGCGACCGCCGCCGCCGTCGCCTCCTCGCCTTGCGCCGGCGTCCAGCCCGCCGCCAGCGCCTGCCGGGCGATCGCACCTCCGCTGGCAAGCCCTTCGACGCAGCCGCGCGCGCCGCACGGGCAGAGGGAGCCGTCGAGATCCACGCTGATGTGCCCGATGTGGCCGGCGTTGCCCGAACGCCCTTGATGCAGACGCCCGTTGAGGATCAGCCCGCCGCCGACGCCCGTCGAGACCACCATGCACAGCGCATGGCCGACATCACGCGCGGCGCCTTTCCAGTGCTCCGCCGCCGCCATCGCCACGGCGTCCCCGACCAGGACCGGCTCGAGCCCGGCGAACAGCGAGGGATACGCGCGCACCTCGTCCACCAGCGGAAAGCCCCGCCAGGCAGGGATGTTGACCGGGCTCACGGTGCCCTTCGCCGTATCCACCGGACCGGCGCTCGCGATGCCGAGGCCGCGGATGACACCCCAGGCGGGGTCGCCGGCCAGACCGTCGAGGACGGCGCCGACCGCCTCCATGAGCACCCGCGCGGACTCGTGTGCGGGAGTCGGGCGCTGGGTGCGCCGCACCACCCGACCCTCCTCGTCGACGAGCGCCCCCGCGATCTTCGTACCGCCGATGTCCAACGCCGCGTACATGACCCTCCCTCTCCCGGCGCGGGGCGAAGGCCGGGCGCCGTGTCACCGTGACTGTCCAGGAGAATACTTAACCGCTTAAGTTCCTCGCTCGGAAGACCCGGCAACCTTCCGCGCTTCGGCGGCGACCTACCTTCGTATGCGCCGGCCCCCACGGCCACGTACGAGAAAGAGACGAGACCCCCACCGTGCAGCACGCCCGCCCCCTGTCCCGCCCGGCCTGTCTGCTCGCCGCCGCGACCCTCACGCTCACCCTGGCCGGTGCGCCCGGCGCCCGCGCCGCCGACGGCAGGGGCGACATCACCGCCGATGTGCTCGCCGGGCGGGACGTGCGGCTCACGGGTGACGCGGTGGTACGGCTGCCCGGCGGGACTCACACGTATCCCGGTGTGCTGTCCGGCGAGGGCACCCTGCGTATCTCGGGCACCGGGACCATGGTCCTGACGCGCGACAGCGACTTCACGCTCCCCGAGGCGCGCCAGCGTCAGCAGGTGCGGGTGCGGGGCGGCAACCACCCCTACGTCACGGTGCACCACCCGGACCCGCCGGCCGTCACGGTCGAGCGGGGCGCGACGCTCCAGTACGGCGACGGCGGCACAGCCGGCCAGATCGGCCACTTCCCGTACAACACCCCTGCCTACCGGCAGAACCAGAACAACATACGGGTGGACGGCACCCTGCGCCTGTCCCTGAAAAGCGCCTACAACCTCGGCACGATCAGCGGCTCCGGGCTCATCACCCAGCCCCGCTTCCTGTGGGGCACCTGGGATCTGTCGGGTACCCACCCCGGCTTCACCGGCACGATCGACAACGGCACCCAGGCGCAGGCCGGGCGGCCCGAGTTCGCGCTCTCGCTGCCCGGCGTCCGCAAGGTCCTCAACCAGGGCACGTGGACGGTGGACACCCCGCTCGGGCAGACCGTGACCCAGCGCATGGACTTCTACCAGCGCGAGTACGGCAGCGACATCAACGTCCAGTCGAGACCGGGCAGCAAGGTCGTCCTCACCGGCCGGTACAGCTGGGCCGACGGCGGCAGCAACACCGACCCCACCCTCAGCGATCCGGCGCTCAACTGGCGTCCCGCGCACAAGAACATCAACAAGCGCGGCACCAACATCAAGGGCGCGAACGTGCAGTGGGGCGACGGCACCACGGACAAGATCTTCATGCCGGGCACCGCCGAGACCGTGTACATCAACCTGCTTGCCGCGCGCGAGCGTTCACGTCTGACCTTCGCGTACAACGGCCCTGTCACGCTCGGCGCCCCGATCGGCGGCGGTGTCTTCCATGACACGCTCTCCGCCCCCGGTCAGGGCGACATCGTCATCAAGGGCGTCAAGGGCAACGACGTCACCTTCGCGGCGCGGCAGTTCTACGACGGGACGACGACCGTCGAGAAGGGTGCCGTGCTGCGGCTGGGCAGCGGGAAGGCGGGCGGCGACGGCGGTCTCCATCAAGGCGGTTCGCGGTACGGGCTGACCGTCGACGGGAGCGTGATCGCGCAGAACACGGACAAGCCGCTCGACTTGTCCGGGATCAGCGGCTCCGGGGCGCTCACGCAGGCGGGCAGGGCACCGCTGCGGCTGACCGGGCCCACGTACACCGGCGTCACCACCGTGCGGCGCGGCACCCTCGAACTGCGCCGCGGCACCCTTTCCGCGAGCCGCGCCGTGCGCCTCACCGGCGACGGTGCGCGGCTCGATCTGACCCGGGCCGGGGACGAGGTGCTGCGGCGGCTCGACGCGGTCGCCGGCAGCGAGGTGGTGTGGGGTGAGGCGGATCGGCTGACCGTGCGGGGCTCGGGTGAGGGGGCGCTGTCGGGGACGCTTCGGGGCGGGGAGCTGTACAACTCGGGTGCTCTGAAAGGTGAGTTCAGCCTGCGGGGCGACTTCCGGCAGGCGGAGAGCGGGGAGCTGACCGTACGGGCCGGTGCGAGGCCGGCAACGGTGAGCGGCAAGGTCACCCTCGGCGGGCGGCTCTCCGTACTGCCGCCGAAGGGCGAGGCACCCCGTGAGGCGATCGTGCTCGAGCTCACCGGCGAGCGGCGCGCGTCGGGCACTTTCAGGGGTCTGCGGGAGGGGGCCCGTGTCCCCGTCACGCCAGGGTCGGCGTCGCCGTCGCCGTCGTCGCCGTCGTCGACCTCGACCTCGACCTCGACCTCGACCTCGACCTCGACCTCGACCTCGACCTCGCCGGAGTATCGCCTCACCTATCGGGGCGGCGACGGCAACGACATCGCTCTCGTACGGGGCACGGGCGGCGGAAAGCCCGAGGGCGCACCCTCTGCCGCGGCGGGCAGCAGCGCCCGGGCCGCCTCCGCCGGCGGAAACGGGCCGTGGCTGTGGGCGGCGGGGAGCGCGGCGCTCGCGGCCGTGGGTCTCGTCGTGGGTCTCGTCGTCCTGCGCCGTCGGCGCCGGGGCACGGCCGGGGCGCCGTCTGCGGGGCGGCATCGGGCGGGCTGAGTCGTCTGTGAGGAGGCATCGGGCAGGGCGAGTCCACCGCGGGGCGGCATCGGGCGGGCTGAGTCGTCAACTCCGGGTGGACCGTGGGGAGTTCAGCCGGCGACTCCACACACGTTCAGCCCGCAGACGTCCGGTGCGTCTTCAGGGCGAGGTGCACCTGGAGCGCCTGGTCCCCGTGCCGCCACTGCGGACCCAGAAGGGCGGAGATGCGGTCGATGCGCTGATAGAGGGTGTTGACGTGGACGTACAGGTCCGCGGCCGTGCGCGTGAGGCTGCCGTCGCAGGTGAAGTACGCGAGGGCCGTACCGGTGAGGTCGCTGCCGCGGGACGCGTCGTGGTCGAGCAGCGGGCCGATGGTGCGGCGCACGAAACGGTCGAGCTCGCCGCGGTCGGCCCGGCCGATCAACAGGCCGTGGATCCCGAGGTCGTCACGGCAGGCACCCTCGCCCACCCGGTCGAGCGCCACGAGGGCGTCCACGCAGCGGGCCGCGTCCCGATGGGCGCCCGCCACCCCGGCGGCGCCCGGAGCGGCACTCTCGGCGCCGACCGTGACCGCCCCCGAGGCCCCCGCGCCCAGCGCTCCGGCGAGGTGGCGGGCGGCTTCGCCGGGACCCGTACCGGCCGCGGCACCAGTGGCCGGGTCGGGGGCCGGATCCAATGGCAGCACCATCACCGCGTCGCCCCCGGCCTCCCCCGCGATCCCTCCCCTGCGTACGGCATACGCCCCTGCCAGATCAGCGATCCGGCGCCTGCGCCCGGTGTCCTCGGCCCTTGCGACCAGGACGACATGGGGCCGGTGCAGGTCGAGCCCGACGAGGGCGGCGCGGCGGGTGAGGCCCTCGGGGTCGCGGTGCGGGGCGCCGAGGAGTTCGTCGAGGAGTTCGCCGCGCAGGCGCTGTTCCGCCGCGGCGACCGAGCGCTCGTGCAGGAGCATCAACGCGACGGCCTGGGCGGCGCGTTCGAGCGCGTGCACGTCGGAGGCGTCGAGACCGCCCCGTACGAACAACAGCGTGCCGAGGTGTTCGTCGGCGGCGATGACCGGGGTGGCGCACGCCGTACCCCGGGTCGCGGAGGCACGCCGCGCGCGTGCGGTGGCCAACTCCCGTACGAACTGCGCCGGTTGAGGCGGATCGACACCCGCTTCCGCCAGGGAGCGTCCCTCCGCGTCCAGGACGGAGACACTCCCCCGCAGCACCTCGGCCAGCGCCCGGGCGAGCTCCGCGGGTCCGCCGCCGTCGAGGGCGACCGCGGTGAGCCGCTCGTGGACGGTGGCCGCCTTGCGTACCTCCTCGAAGAGCGTGGCGTTCTCGATGGCGAGCGCCGCGTGGTTGGCGAGGGAGATCAGCAGCTCGACCTCGGCGGGTGCGAAGGGGCGCACGCGGCGGTTGGCGGCGAACAGCACGCCGTACACCTGGTCCCCGAACTTCAGCGGCACACCCTGGATGGCGACCAGGCCCTCCGCGCCGATGACCGAGTCCACGTAGTCGGAGTGCGCGAAGCGTTCGTCGTTGGGGTAGTCGGCCGTGTGGTACGGCTGGGCAGTCTCGGCGACCAGGCCGCCGAGCCCCGTACCGACCGCGAGCCGGCCGGTCTTGAAGGCCTCCGTGGTGATCCCCTCGGTGACATGGACATAGGTGTCGCCCTGTTCCTGGTCGTACAGGAGCAGATACGCGACGTCCGTGCCGGCCAGGGTGCGGGCGCGGCGGACGATGGCCTGGAGCACGTCCTGCAGAGCGCGCAGGGAGGCGAGGTCGCCCGCGGTCTCGTACAGGGCGGCGAGCGCGGCCTCGCGGCTGCGGTGGGCGGCGAGCCGGGCGCGTAGCTCCAGGGCGTCTCCGACCAGGGAATCCTCCGCGCCGCTCGCGCGCAAGGCGTCCTCGTCGGCCTCCTCGCACAGGAGCCGCAGCAGCGCGCCGTCACCGGGTGGGGTGGTCACCCGGCCAGTGATACCGCACCGTCCGGGCTCCGATGCGGTGGTGTGGCGACCGTCACGCGACGTGGAGGATCTCCACTCATGACCCCGGTGCGGTGTGGTCATCCTCCATGGCGGCGGACGCCGCGTCCCGAGACCGTTGCTTGCGCGGCACCTTGTGCCTCACCGCCCGGCCTTCTGCCCCGCCGGCTCTCGGCGTTCCGCCCTCGTTCCTGGAGCCCCCGTGAACCTCGTCCGACTCCTCACCGACACCGCCGCCCGCCACCCGGACCGTCCCGCCCTGCGGCTCGGCGGCAAGGTGGTCACGTATGCCCGGCTCGCCCGCGACTCCGCCCGCGCCGCCTCGTATCTCCTCTCGTACGGTCTGGAGCCCGGCGACCGCGTCGGCCTGAGCCTGCCCAACGTGCCCGAGTTCGCCGTCCTCTACTACGGCATCCTGCGTGCGGGCGGCGTCGTGGTCCCGATGAATCCGCTGCTCAAGGAGCGTGAGCGGGAGCATCTGGTGGCGGACTCGAGGGCGTTGATCACCCTTGACGCCGCCCGCGACTGGGGAGCGGAGCTCGCCGCGCACCCGCCCCTGGAGACCGTGGCCGAACGCGCCGCCGACGACACCGCGGTGCTGATCTACACCTCGGGCACGACGGGCCGGCCCAAGGGCGCCGAACTGACGCACGCGAACCTGCTGCGCAACGTCGAGGCCACCAATGCCTCGCTGCTCCATCTCACCGAGCACGACGTGCTGTTCGGCGGTCTGCCGCTGTTCCACTCCTTCGGCCAGACCTGTGTCCTGAACACCGCGGTCGCGGCGGGCGCGAGCGTCACCCTGCTGCCGCGGTTCGATGCGGGTGAGGCGCTGGATCTGCTCGTACGGGACGCGGTGACCGTATGGGCCGGGGTGCCGACGATGTTCGGCGCCCTCCTGGGGCATCCGTCGCTCGGGCCCGTGCACCGGGGGCGGCTGCGGCTCGCGGCCTCCGGTGGGGCGGCGCTTCCCGTGGAGGTCCTGCACGCCTTCGAGGAGGCCTTCGGCTGCCCGCTTCTGGAGGGGTACGGGCTGTCGGAGACCTCTCCGGTCGCCTCGTTCAACCGGCTCGAAGGCCCCCGGCGGCCGGGCACGATCGGGCTGCCGATCGCCGGCGTACGGATCCGTATCCAGGACGAGTCGGGGCGTGAACTGCCCGACGGGCGCACCGGCGAGGTCGCGGTCAGCGGCCACAACGTGATGAAGGGCTACTGGAACCGGCCCGAGGACACCGCCGAGGTGCTGCGCGACGGCTGGCTGCGCACCGGCGATCTCGGGGTGCGCGAGGCGGACGGCCTCTTCCGGATCGTCGGGCGGAAGAAGGAGCTGATCATCCGCGGCGGGTTCAACGTCTATCCGCGGGAGATCGAGGAGGTGCTCTACGAGCATCCGGCCGTCGCCGAGGCGGCCGTACTCGGCACGCCGCACCCGGAGTTGGGCGAGGAGGTCACCGCTGTCGTCGCCCTCAAGCCCGGTCGTGCCGCGGCGACTGCGCCCGACGAACTGCTCGCGTTCGTCAAGGCGCGCGTCGCCCCGTACAAGTACCCGCGCGTCGTGGCGATCGCCGACGCGCTGCCCAAGGGGCCGACCGGGAAGATCCTCAAGCGGGAGATCACTCCGCCGGTCCTGACGCCCCGAGGCCTGAAGGAGACCGTCCGATGAGTCGTGTGCGTTCGGTGAGTCGTGTCCGTTCGGTGCGACCTGCCCATCTGGTGCGACTTGCCCGTGCGATGCGACCTGCTCGTGCGATGCGACCTGCCCGTCCGAGGAGAATCGCCGTCCTCGCCCGCGGCGCCCTCACCGCGGCCCTCGCCCTGGTGGCCGTGGCGGCCGCGCCCGCGCCCGCCGAGGCCGCGTTCGAACCGCCGCTGCCCGCCCTCGACATCACCGACACCTACGTCACCGGCATCTCGTCCGGCGGCTTCATGGCCTCGCAGCTGCAGATCGCCAACTCGGCGGCCTTCAAGGGCGCGGCGGTATTCGCGACGGGACCGTACTACTGCGGTCAGGGCAGCATCCTGCACGGCCTCGCCGAGTGCACCGGGCTCGCGTCCACCGATCCGGCGGGGATCGTGGCGACCGCGCGGCGCTGGTCGGAGCAGGGGAAGATCGACCCGGTGGCGCACCTCGCGGGCAAGCCGGTCTACACGTACCACGGCACGAAGGACCCCCTGGTCAGCGAGCGGATGAGTGACGAAGGGGTCCAGGTGCACCGGCAGTTGGGGGCGCGGATCGCGTACCACGACACCGATCCCGCGGGGCACGGCTGGCCGCGGCCGGACGGTGCGCTGCCGTGCGGGACGACCTTCTACCCGTTCCTGATCGACTGCGGCAACGATCCGCAGGGCGAACTGCTCACCCACTGGCTGGGCTCGGTCCGCCCGCCGGCCGCCACGCAGACCGGCACGCTGAGCGAGCACGACCAGGACCGCTACACGCCGGGCGGCTGGGCGCAGTTGTACAGCCTGGGGAGCAAGAGCTTCCTGTACACGCCCGATTCCTGCGCCGCCGGAAAGCCCTGCAAGCTGGTGGTCGCGCTGCACGGCTGCCTGAGCGACAACAAGTTCGTCGGCGACCGCTTCGCCCGCGAGTCCTACCTCAACGAGTACGCGGACACCAACGACCTGGTGATCCTCTACCCGCAGACCGATGTCAGCGTCGCGCGCGGCAATCCACAGGGCTGCTGGGACTGGTGGGGATACACCGGCAGCGACTATGCACAGAAGTCCGCACCCCAGATGCGCATGATCATGAACCAGGTGCGGGCGCTCAAGCGCTGAATCTCTCGCCGCCGAACCAGCCTTCACAGCATGGGAGTTACGCATGAACAAGCCGGTCGAGCTCGACCTCCCCGTCGACGGCGGCACCCTGCGGGTGCTCCGCTTCGGCGACGGGCCGCGGGTCGCCGTCGCCGCGCACGGGATCACCGCGTCCGGGATGTCGGTCAGCGGGGGCGCCCGCCATCTGCCGGACGACTGGTCGCTGTTCGCGGTGGATCTGCGGGGGCGCGGCGGCAGCACCGGCACGCCGGGTCCGTACGGGATCGAGCAGCACGCCGCCGATATATGCGCGGCGGCCGAACGCTGGGGCGGCGGGGGCGAGGTGGCACTCACCGGGCAGTCCATGGGCGCGTACGTGGCGCTGCGGGCGGCGGTCCGCCGGCCCGGGCTCTTCTCGCGGCTGCTCCTGATCGACGGCGGACTGCCGCTGCCCTTCCCCGAGGGCGCCGACCCGGACGCGGTGCTCGACGCGACGCTCGGCCCGGCGATCGCCCGGCTCGCGATGACCTACCCGGACGAGGCTGCGTACGTGGACTTCTTCCAGGCGCATCCGGCGCTCGGACCGTACTGGAGCGAGGACATCGAGGCGTATGTGCGCTACGACCTCATGGGTCCTGCGGGCGAGCTGCGCTCGCGGGCGCGTGAGGAGGCGGTGCGCCAGGACGGGCGTGAACTGCTGACGCAGAACGCCGAGTTCGCGAAGAACGTGGTGGAGCTGACGGTGCCGGCGCATCTGCTGTACGCGCCGAGGGGGCTGTTCGACGCCGCACCGGGGATGCTGCCGGAACCGCTGGTGCGGCAGTTCGCGGAGCACCTCACGGTGGAGGAGGTGCCGGACTGCAACCACTACACGATCCTGATGGGCGAGGCGGCGGGGGTGGTGGCTGGGCGGCTCGGTGGGTGAGTGGCTGGGTGGCTGGGTGGCTGAGCCAGTTGGCCAGCCCGTGGCTGGGCGGCTCGGTGGGTGAGTGGCTCGGTGGGTGAGTGGCTCGGTGGCTGAGCGGCTCGGTGGCTGGGCGGCTCGGTGGCTGAGCCAGTCGACCAGTCCGTGGCTGAGAGGCTCGGTGGCTGAGCCACTCAACCAGCCCCCGCGGCTGGGCGGCTCAGTGGCTCAGCCACTCGACCAGCCCGTGGCCGAGCGGCGGCTCAGCCGACCGTCCGCGCAGCCGTGTCAGCGGTCGGCCCGGTGGACGCTGACGGCATATCCGCCGCCCTCGTAGGGGTCGCCGTCCCAGGTGGCGAACCGGCCGATGCGGGTGAGGCCGGCCGCGGCGCAGTAAGCGTCGTACTGCACCGTCGTGAGACCGGGCGGCACCGGCAGATGGGCGGCGTCCAGGCCGAAGCCCGCGACCAGGAGCCCGCCCGGGCGCAGCGCCGCGGCCAGGCGCGCGGTCACTTCCGCCTCGGTCCCGGCGGCGAGCAGCGGGAAGACATTGCCCGCGGCGACCACGAGGTCGAAGTCCGCGGGGATGCCGAGCAGGGCCGGGTCGAACGCGGCGAGATCGGTCCGCGCCCACGTCAGCTCCGGCGCCTGCGCCCGCGCCACGTCGAGCATCGAGGAGTCGAGATCGATCCCGACGCAGTCGTATCCGAGTTCCGCCAGCCGGATCGCGACGCGGCCCGTTCCGCACCCGGCGTCGAGGACCCGCGCCCCGACGGGCACCAGAGCGGAGCAGAAGCGCGCCTCGCCGTGCACGTCCTTTCCGCTCCGGGCCAACTCCGCGAAACGTGCTGCGTACTCGTCCCCGGACGTGCCTCCGGTCAGCTCCTGCCATCGATTCATGAGATCGACCGTACGCGTTCGGCGCCCTCGGCATCCGCCCGCCGAGGCCCGGAGCCGTGCGTGCGGCCCTGCCCGGTACGGCCGCGGCGGCGCGCCCCCGCGAGTCGCGCCGCCGCGCCGTCCAGCAGCGTCTCCCGGACGGGCGGGTAGGCGCCGCGGTGCATGCGCTCGGCCAACACGGGGGCGGTGGCGGCGATGTGCGGGTGGGTCGCGCCGGGCAGGCGCGCATACGTCGAGGTCCACATCTGCTCGTCCCTCTCGCGGGCCTCGTCCTTCAGGGCCAGCGCGCCCGCGTCGAGCGCGGCGAAGGCGAGGGCCAGGTCGATGAACGCGTGGTAGACCGCGACCGCGTCGGTGTCCGTGAAGCCGGCGCCGCGCAGGATCCCGAGGATCGTCTCGTCGACCTCGATCTCGCGGGGGCGGCCGGTGACCCGGCTCGCCGTGAGGACGGCCGCCTGTGGATGGGCGAGGTAGGAGGCATGGATCGCCAGGCCCAGGGCGCGCAGGTCCGCGCGCCAGTCCCCCGTGGCCGCCCAGGTGTCCAGGGCCCGGCCCATCAGCTCCTCGCCGATCGCCCGGGTCAGGCCGTCGAGGCCGGCGAAGTAGCGGTACACGGTGCTGGGATCGGCGCCGAGCGCGGTGCCCAGGCGGCGGGCGGTCAGGCCCGCGCTGCCGTGCTCGTGCAGCATCCGCAGCGCCGTCTCGACGATGAGCGTCTCCGAGAGCACCTGGCCCTGGTGCGTGGGGCGCCGCCTGCGCCGTTCCGCCTCCGGAACCACCTTCTTCGCCACCTGCACTCCTCCCGCAGAACCGCACTGGCTCAGCCACTCGGCCACTCAGCCTTGCGTGGCTCAGCCACTCAGCCACGCAAGGCCCACCCCCTCAGCCTTGGAATGGCTCAGCCACTCAGCCTCGCAGTGGCTCAGCCACTCACCCACTCACCCACACAAGACCCACCCACCGAGCCTTACACGGGCCTCCTGCGATCTCCTACGCCTACGCCAACGCCACCCTTACGCCAACACCGTAGACCTTAAGACACCCCATGCCGTTGCATCGGAGGAGCACCCCGGGCGACCGCCACGGGGCGAGCTCTCGTCGAGAGGCAAGGTCATGCGTGTACTCCTCGTGGGCGCGGGCGGCGTCGGCACCGCCGTCACCCGTATCGCGGCCCGGCGCGACTTCCTGACACACATGGTGGTGGCGGACTACGACCTGTCCCGCGCCGAAGCGGCCGTCGCCGCGCTCGGCGAGGAGCAGGAGCAGGAGGGAAGGTTCAGCGCACGCCGGTTGGACGCCTCGGACCAGGAAGCCGTACGACAGGTCCTCGCCGACGAGCGCTGCGACGTGCTCCTGAACGCGACGGACCCGCGCTTCGTGATGCCGTTGTTCGACGCCGCGCTCGCCGCGGGCACGCACTACATGGACATGGCCATGTCCCTGTCCGCTCCGCACGCCACCGCCCCGTACGAGGACTGCGGGGTGAAGCTCGGGGACGAGCAGTTCGCCAAGGCCGCCGCGTGGGAGGCCGCAGGACGCCTCGCGCTGGTCGGCATGGGGGTCGAGCCGGGTCTTTCGGATGTGTTCGCCCGGTACGCGGCCGATCAACTCTTCGACGAGATCGAGGAGATCGGCGTGCGCGACGGCGCGAACCTGACCGTCGAGGGCTACGACTTCGCCCCCTCCTTCAGCATCTGGACCACGATCGAGGAGTGCCTGAACCCGCCGGTCGTCTACGAGAAGGACCGCGGCTGGCACACCACCGCGCCCTTCAGCGAGCCGGAGGTCTTCGAGTTTCCCGAGGGCATCGGCCCGGTGGAGTGCGTGAACGTCGAGCACGAGGAGGTGCTGCTGATCCCGCGCTGGGTCGACGCGCGCCGCGTGACGTTCAAGTACGGGCTCGGCGACGAGTTCATCGCCAAGCTCAAGACCCTGCACGAGCTCGGCCTCGACTCCACCGCGAAGGTCACCGTGCCGGGCCCGGACGGTCCGGTCGCGGTCTCCCCGCGCGATGTGGTGGCCGCCTGTCTGCCGGACCCGGCGACTCTGGGCGACCGTATGAAGGGCAAGACGTGCGCGGGCACTTGGGTCAAGGGCACGAAGGGCGGGGCGGCACGCGAGGTGTACCTGTACCACGTCGTCGACAACGAGTGGTCGATGCGGGAGTACGGCTCCCAGGCCGTGGTCTGGCAGACCGCCGTCAACCCGGTCATCGCCCTCGAACTGCTCGCCGGCGGCGTCTGGAAGGGCTCGGGGGTCCTCGGCCCGGAGGCCCTGTCGCCTCAGCCGTTCCTCGACCTGCTCACCGCGTACGGTTCCCCGTGGGGGCTGCGCGAGGAGGCCTGACCACGGGCGCAGGGAGAGGTGCACGGCGAGCCGCCTCACCGCCTGACCCGCGCCACCTCGAGCCGGTACCCCATCCCCCGTATCGCATCGATCGTGCAGGACCCGCCCGCCTCCTGGAGCTTGTTGCGTACGCGGCGGACGTGGACCGTGAGCGTGTTGCTGTCGAGCGTGTCCGTGCCCCACAGGGCCCGGGTCAGTTCCGCGCGCGGGACGACCCGGCCCACGTGCTCCATCAGGTAGCGCAGGACCATGAACTCGCGTACGGGCAGCCGGAGTTGGTTGCCGCGCACGTGGACGTGGAACCCCACCGGGTCCAGTTCGATGTCACCGACCACCAGGGGCGCGGGCGCACGCCCGAAGGCCAGCAGCGGAATGATCTCCTCGGTGCGGTACGGGCGGGCCACGTAGGCCACCGCACCCGCCGCCAGCGCGTCGGTGGCCTCCGCCGCGCCGTCCGCACCGGCGGCGACCACCACCGGGACCGGGTGCAGCCGGGCGACGAGCGTCGTGACCCGCGCGCAGTCCACCACGGGCAGGGGTGCGCCGAGCAGCAGGGCGCGTGGGCGGCGCGCGCCGGCCTGGAGCAGGGCCTCGGCGCCGTCGTGGCAGACGACCGTCGCCACACCCGCCGCCTCGAAGCGGGCGGGCGCCGCGGCGGGGGGCCCGGGGGCCGGGGCGGGGGGGAGGAGATCGGGCGGCCGGGGGCCGCCGGGGGGCGCGTCGGGGGTCACGCGTGGTCCTCCTTCGGACGGGCCACGTACCGTGCTGGGAACGGCAGTTGAGCGGATCCCTCAGCCGAACCGGCCGGAGATGTAGTCCTCCGTGCGGTTGTCCGAGGGGTTGGAGAAGATCCGGGAGGTCTCGTCGTATTCGATGAGCCTGCCGTGCCGTTCGCCCTTGTCGTCGACATCGGCGGTGAAGAAGGCCGTGCGGTGCGAGACCCGCGCCGCCTGCTGCATGTTGTGGGTGACGACGATGATGGTGAACTCCTCGGCGAGCTTCTCCATCAGGTCCTCGATCTTCGCCGTGGCGATGGGGTCGAGGGCGGAGCAGGGCTCGTCCATCAGGATCACCTCGGGCTGCACCGCGATGGTGCGGGCGATGCAGAGCCGCTGCTGCTGGCCGCCGGAGAGCGCGAGCGCCGAGGTCTTCAGCTTGTCCTTGACCTCGTCCCAGAGGGCCGCGTGTGTCAGCGTCTCCTCGACCAGGTCGTCAAGGTTTCCCTTGAAGCCGCCCACGCGCGGGCCGTAGGCGATGTTGTCGTAGATGGACTTCGGGAACGGGTTGGGTTTCTGGAAGACCATGCCGATACGGCGGCGCACCTCGATGGGGTCGACCTCGCGGCCGTACAGATCCTCGCTGTGGTAGTGGATCTTGCCGGCCACGCGGGCGTGCGGGATGAGGTCGTTCATCCGGTTGAAGCAGCGCAGGACGGTCGATTTGCCGCAGCCGGACGGGCCGATCATGGCGGTGATCTGACGGTGCCCGATGGAGAGGTTGACGTCGCGCACCGCCTCGTGGTCGCCGTAGAAGACCGAAAGGCCGCCCACCTCGAAGACCGCTCCGGCGAGCGTGCGTGCCTGGCGGTAGGAGACCTGTGGGGTGCGGGTGCCGCCGGGAGGGTCGGACGGAGTGGTCATGTCGGGCTCCAGAGAAGGCGTGGGAGACATGGCGCTCACCACCTGCGGGCGTAGCGGTTGCGCAGCCAGATGGCCAGGGAGTTCATGGCGAGCAGGATGACCAGGAGGATCACGATCGCCGCTGAGGCGAGCGAGACGAACTCGGCGCGCGACTGGCTGATCCAGTTGAAGATCTGGATCGGCAGGACCGTGAACTGGCTCTGGATTCCGGTGGGGTTGAAGGTGATGAAGGTCAGCCCGCCGAGCAGCAGCAGGGGCGCCGCCTCGCCGATCGCCCGCGACAGGGCCAGGATCGAGCCGGTCGCCATGCCGGGTACGGCCGCGGGCAGCACTTGGCGCCGGACCGTCTGCCACTGGGTGGCGCCGAGGGCGAGCGAGGCCTGGCGGATGGACTGCGGTACGGCCCGGATCGCCTCGCGCGAGGCGATGATCACGATGGGCAGGACGAGCAGCGAGAGCGTCAGGGACGCGGTGAGGACGGTCTGGCCGAAGCCGAGGCCCCGGGAGATCACGCCGAGTCCGAGGATCCCGTAGACGATCGACGGCACGGCGGCGAGGTTCTGGATGTTGATCTCGATGAGTTTGTTCCACCAGCGCTCCGGATCGGCGTACTCCTCGAGGTAGATCGCCGCGAGGATGCCGGTCGGCAGGCAGTAGAGCGCGGTGAACGCGATCACCCAGATCGTGCCCATGATGGCTGACTGCGCACCGGCGTTGGTGGGGTCGATGATGTCGGGGAAGTTCGTCCAGATACGGGAGTCGAGGCGCGGCCACGCCTCGTACACCACGTAGATCAGCAGGCCAGCGAGGAAGATCACGCCGACTGCCAGCGAGGCCCACAGGCTCAGGCGGAAGAACCGTTCGCGCCACGGCGTGCCGCGGCCCTTCAGGCGCGGGACCCCGGGCGGGGCGTCGTGCTCGAGGACGGGGGCGGCCATCACTCGTACACCTCCCGGTACTTGCGGACGAGACGGATGCTGATCAGGTTCATCACCAGCGTCATCACGAAGAGCAGCGAGCCCACCGCGAAGATGGTCTTGTAGCCGGTGGAGCCGACCGGGACGTCGCCGATGCCGGCGGCCGCGATGAAGGCCGTCATGGTCTGCATGCCTTCGAGCGGGTTCCAGGAGAGCTGGGGCCGCAGTCCCGCGGCGATCGCGACGATCATCGTCTCGCCGATGGCGCGCGAGATCCCGAGGACGATCGCCGCCACGATCCCGGAGAGCGCCGCCGGGAAGACGACCCGGGTGGAGACCTGCATCCGCGAGGAGCCGAGCGCGAAGGCGCCGTCGCGCAGCGCGTGCGGCACCGCGGCCATCGCGTCCTCGGAGAGCGAGGCGACCGTCGGGATGATCATGATGCCCATGACAAAGCCGGCCGAGAGGGCGTTGAAGATCTGCGGGGGCTGGTCGAACCACCAGTTGTCGCGCAGGAAGGGGGTGATCGCCTTCAGCGCGAAGAAGCCGTAGACGACGGTCGGGATTCCGGCGAGCACTTCGAGGACCGGCTTGAAGACCGTACGCGTACGGGAACTCGCGTACTCGCTGAGGTAGATCGCCGCGCCGAGGCCCAGCGGCACGGCCACGGCCAGCGCGATCAGGGTGATGAGCAGGGTCGCGCCGACCAGCGGGAGCACTCCGAACTCGGGCGGGTTGAACAGGGCCGACCATTCGGTGCCGGTGAGGAACTCCCCGATGCCGATCTCACTGAAGAAGTCGCTGGTCGGCGGCACGAGCGCGATCACGATCCCGACGGTGGTCAGGACCGAGACGAGCGCGGCGGCCACCAGGAGGACCTTGATGGCCTTCTCGCCGTAGCGCGGCTGGGACCGCTTCAGGAAGCCGGGACTTCCCGAAGCGGACCGTGGCCTCTGCCGGGGGACGCTCATGACGTGTGCTGTTCACGCAGCTTGTCGAGCGCCGCCTTCAGCTTGGTCTCCTGTTCTGTGTTCAGCGGGACGAAGAGCGCCTTCTCGGCGATCTCGGCGTGCTTCTCGACGTAGAACTCGACGAACGCCTCGACCTCCGGCTTGTCGAGCGCACTGGCCTTCGGGTAGATGAACAGCGGCCTGGACAGCGGCTTGTACGTGCCGTCCTGGACTGTCTCGGTGGTGGGTTCGACACAGCCGTCACCGCCGTCGATCTTCACCAGCTTCAGCTTGTCCTTGTTCTCCTCGTAGTAGGAGAGACCGAAGTAGCCGAGGCCGCCCTTGGAGCCGGAGACGCCCTGGATGATGACGTTGTCGTCCTCGCTCGGCGAGTAGTCGGTGCGCGAGGCGCCTTCCTCGCCGTTGACGGCATCGGTGAAGTAGTCGAAGGTGCCCGAATCCGTGCCGGGCCCGAACAGTTCGATCTTCTCGTCGGGGAACTTCGGGTCGATCTGGTTCCAGTTGTTCACCTTCGACTTGGGCTCCCACATCTTCTTGAGCTGGTCGACGGTGAGGCATTCGGCCCAGTCGTTCTCCTTGCTGATGACGACGGAGAGGCCGTCGTTGGCGACCTGGAACTCCTCGAACCCGATCTTCTTGCCGTCGCAGACGGACTTCTCCTCGTCCTTGATCGGACGGGAGGCGTCGGAGATATCGGTCTCGCCGGCGCAGAACTTCTCGAAGCCTCCCCCGGTGCCCGAGGTGCCGACGGTGACCTTGACCCCGGAGTTCTCGGCCTGGAAGAGCTGGGCGGCGGCGGAGGACAGCGGGGCGACGGTGGACGAGCCGTCGATACGGATATTGCCCTTCAGGGCGCCGTCCTTGCCGTCGCCGCCGCCACCTCCGGCGTCCTCCCCGCCACAGGCGGTCGCGGCGAGCAGTACGGCGGCGGTGAGGGCCAGCGGAGTCCTGGCCCGGCGCAGCGCAGTGGAAGTGTTCACGAGTAACGACCCTCGCGTCGGCCGGGCAGCTGCCCGGCGGCGTGGACCGGCGCCCCTGTGGGGGTGGGCTCGCGGTCAGGACACCAAGGATGGAAGTCCTCGGCGGTGAACGCGCGGTGTACGCGGGCGCGGAAGGATATGAACGCAGGCGCTCGAATGGCGAGCTGGATCTCGTGGGCGTGAACTGCGTGGGGAGGCGGGGAAGTTGGGGCGCCAGGGGCGCAGGACAAGCGCGCCGGTGCACCCCCGCGGGGCACCGGCGCGCGAGGTGCCTCAGGCCTTGTTGAGGTGGCCCCAGAACTCGTCGAAGGAGAGCTTCTTGTCGCCGTCGAGGTCCTTGGCGTTGATGACGGCCTGGGCGACCGACTCGGTGACGTTCCAGTCGCCGCCCTGAGCGAGCGCCCTCTTGAACTCCGCGGCGGTGATCAGACCGTCACCGTCCATGTCGATCCGGTCGAACTGCGCGCGTGCCGCCTCGATGTCGGCCATGCCTTCCACCCCTTCTTGGTGCTGAATTGACCCGGTCAGATTAACTACCCGGTCGTCCGCGCCCGTCAGCGGGACAGCTCGGCCTCGAGTGCGGCCACGACCCAGGTGAACTCCTCCTGGTAGTGCGGGGCCGCCCCCATCCCGCGCACCTGGGCGATCAGCTCCCTGAGCCGGGGCACCCGGGCCGCGTCCGCCGACCGGATCCACGCAAGGACCGCGGCCCGGTCCGCGTCCCCGAGCAGGTCACCGAGCGCCTCGCGCGCCCCGTCCGATTCGGGTGCCACACCGCGGCTGCGGGCGTCGCCCGCGAGCTGGACGAGCCGGCTCATGAACCGCAGCGAGGTGCCGGCCGGGGTCTCGGCGGTACGTCCCGCCGCGTCGAACTCGATCACCTGGCGCATCGAGACCCGGAACCCGGGGTCCTGCAGCAGCTCCGCCATCTCCACCCAGGCGTCGGCCTGCTCGGCCGTGGGATCGTCCGGCAGATCGGGGATGCCGAACCGCAGCCGCGTGCCGATGTCGGGGTCGGTGGTGTCGAGCCCGCCGAACACCTCGGCGGTGAACTCGTCGATGATGCGCGCCCGTTCGGCGGCGCTCAGTCGGGCCAGCTTGTTCATCAGGGTCATCTCCTCCGCGGTCGAGCCGCGCTTGGCGACGGTCGTGAGCACGGCCCGGGTCACCTTGAGGCTCTGGATCTGCGCGTCGAGCGCGCTCACATGCCGCGCCGCCACCTGGGCCACGGTGATCTCCCCGCCGACCACGGCGCGTACGTCGTCCAGGCCGAGACCCAGGTCGCGCAGCGTGCGGATGAGTGCGAGGCGGGCCACGGACTCGGCGTCGTAGAGCCGGTAGTTGCCCTCGGAGCGGTCAACCACGGGCAGCGCGCCGACGTCGGACCAGTAGCGGATGGTGCGCACCGGGAGTCCGGTGCGGCGGGCGAGCTGCCCGATGGTGAGCAGCTCCGGGCCTTCGTGGATCATGAAGAGGAGTCTGTGCCTTCCAGTGGGTGGAGACTCAAGCGTTCGTTCCGACGGGTTTGCTCGTGGGGGTCGATTCAATGGGGGTACGAAGATGAGCAGCGCACTTGCCGAGGTGCTCGCCGCCGCGGCGGCCGGCCGGTTTCCCGCACCGGACGGCACGACCACGATCCTGCCGCAGCCGAACGCGCGGGACGCGGGGGTCCTCGCGTTCACGGCCCACTCGGTGGTGTTCACCGACGAGGACCCGGACTGGGTGCGCGAGACGCTCGCGGCCATGGACTGCGACGCCCTCGCGGCCACGATGAACCCGCGCTTCCTCGCGGCGTTCATGGAGCGGACGGGCCGGCGCACGGACACCATCGACCTGATGACGGTGGCGACGCCGCTGAGCGGTGAACTCCCGCTCCCGCTGCGGGAGATCGAGGATCAGGACCATCCGCGGGTGGTGTACGCCCGCAAGCGCCGCGACGATGTACGCGTGTGGACGACCGACGGCGGTCTGCTGGCGCTCGGGCGCGGGCTCGCGGGGCGCTGGGAGGTGTCGGTCGAGGTCGACGAGGACGTACGCCACCGGGGTCTCGGCCGGCAGCTCGCGGTCGCGGCGCGTCATCTCGTACCGGCGGATGCCGTGGTGTGGGCGCAGCAGTCGCCGGGCAATGCGCGCAGTGTGCGGACGTTCCAGGCGGCGGGGTACAAGGCGGTGGCTTCGGAGGCACTGTTCTTCGCGCCCTGACGCCCCCGCACAGAGCCCCGTACAAGCCCCCGCGCAATGCCCCGCACAAAAGCAGAACCGGGCGGGGGCGCCCCCGCGTAGCGGCCGCGCCCCGTGGGTTCCGGGGCCTTGCGAGGTCAGGGCAGTCAGGTCAGGTCAGCGGAAGATTCCGGTGTGGCCGAGGGAGTAGCGGCCCGGCTGCGGGTAGACCGCGAGCCCGTGCGGACCGCCGCCGACCGGGATACGGGCCAGCTGGACGCCGCTGTGCGTGTCGATGGCGTAGACCTCGTTGTCGTAACGGCCCGACAGCCACAGGACGTTGCCGTCCGCCGATACGCCGCCCATGTCCGGGGAGCCGCCGTCGGGCAGCCACCACTTCTTGGTGAGCTTGTTCCTCGCGAAGTCGAAGACCGAGATCGAGCCCTCGCCGCGGTTGGGGACGTACATCTCCTTGGAGTCGCGGGAGATGTAGAGACCGTGGCAGCCCTTGCCGGTCGGCATGAGCTTGGGCGTGGTGAACTTCTCGCCGTCCAGGACCCACATGCCGTGGGCCATCATGTCGGCGATGTAGAAGGTCTTGCCGTCCGGCGAGATCTTCACGTCCTGCGGCATCGCGCCCTCGAAGGGCAGCTTCATCTGCCCGATGACCTTCTTCGACTCCGTGTCGACCTTGAGGAGTTCGGCGGAGAACTCGCAGGACACGATGAAGTAGCGGCCGTCGAGCGAGAAGTCGGCGTGGTTCACGCCGTAGCAGCTCACCGGCTCGGTGTGCTGGCGCTTCATCGTCTGCGGGTCGCGGAAGACGATCTCGCGGTCGAGCGAGGCCATCACGATGGCGCTCTTGCCGTTCGGCGTGAAGTAGAGGTTGTACGGGTCGTGCACCTCGACGTCCGGCGCCTTGCGCTTGGCGGTCAGCGGGTCGAGCGGGGTGAGCGTGTGGCCGCGGTTGTTGTTGACCCAGAGGGTCTTCATGTCCCAGGAGGGCACGACGTGCTGCGGCTGGGTACCGGTCTCGATGGTGTCGACCACCTGGAAGGAAGCGGGGTCGATCACCGAGACCGTGTTGGAGTTGGTGTTCGGGACGTAGATCCGTTCCTTGACCTTCTTCATGAACGGCGAGAGGTTGCCGGCCCGGTTCGCCGCGTAGATGTCCTTGGGGTTCTCCACCGGCGGCATCCCGGGCAGCCCGTAGACCGGCTTGGGCCCGGCCGGCTTGAGCGCGGCCTGCTGTGCGGCGGCCTTCTCGTGGACGGACTGCTCGGGCGAGCCGCAGGCCGCGAGGACGACCGAGGCGGCGAGGACGCCGCCGGCCAGTACGCGGGTTCTTTTCGTGGTGCGCAGGGCGAGGGGTTTCATGAGGTCAGCAGCTCCGTGGTGGTCACCGCGGTCAGTTCGCGGCGGGCGAGTTCTTCCAGGACGGCCGGGAGCGCGGCGACCGTGTCCGCGTACCCGAAGTGCAGACTCACCACGGATCCGCCGCGCACCGTGGAGGTGATGGCGCGGACCACGGCCTGGGCGCCGGGCGAGGTGAAGTCCAGGGAGTCCGTGTCGTATGACAGGACGTGCGGGTAGCCGGCCCTGCGGGCCAGCTTCTGTACGAGCGGGCTCGCGTGCTGCGTACGGGAGGGCCGGAACCAGGTGCCGATCGAACCGGTCAGACGGCGCAGGCGGTCCGCGCAGCCGGTGATCTCGGCGAACGCCTCGGCCTCGGAGAGCTGGTTGATGTCGAGGTGGCGCAGGGTGTGGTTGCCCAGTTCATGGCCGCCGTCGAGGATGCGGCGGGCGAGCTCCGGATAGCGGTCGAGCCAGCTGCCGACGGCGAGCACGGTGACGCGGGCGCCGGCCTTCTCGGCCTGGGTGAGCAGCTGCCGGGCGATCCGCGGATCGCCTTGGCCGTGGAAGGTGAGCGCGACGCGGGGCTTGTTCCGTGGGCCGTGCTCGATCTGCGCGGGCAGGCCCGGGAAGCGGCGCGGCCCGGGCGCCGGGGGCGGGGCCGAGGGACGGGGCTCGGGCGCCCGTGCGCGGTCCGGCCCGTCGGCCGAGCAGGCGGTGGCGAGCGGGCCGGTGAGGGCGAGCAGGGCTGCGGCGCGCAGAGCACCGCGGCGGTCGGTGGTCACGGCGCCCATTTAAAGGGGCTATCGCATAAAAGGTAATGATTGACCCAATTCGGGACTGTCGCGGGTCGCCCGTCCCTGAGCCCTCACCCGCCCTCTCGCGCCGCCGAAGCGTTTGCACAGCGCTTATTTAGCCGCTGTTTACAAGGTCAGTGCTCCAGATCACCAAAGATTAATCTTCGAATCGTTCATGTTTGGCAGGTATTGTCCGAGTAAGGACCTTTGGCTTGGAGACCGCCCGTCTGCCATAGTCGGAGGCACGCGATGCCCATTGACCCGAGCAATCGCCATACGACCGCGGATCACACCCCCCGAAGATCCGCGGTGCACGCAGAAGCCCCCTGGAGCCGTCACCCCCGGCGCGATGGGGGCTTCTGCATGTCCGCGTGCCGCCGGTGTCGCGGTCAGCGGATCCCGTACGTCGAGGTCGTCTGGCTGCCCTCGTTCGCGACGAGCAGCAGCGGCTCACGGGTGGGCGAGGCGGCCGCGGGGACGAAGCTGACGCCCTCGGGCGAGGCGTCGCCCGCGGTGCGGGTCCAGCCCTTGAAGCGGGGCGCGCGCGGGTCCGTGATGTCGAAGGTCATCACACCGCCGGTGCGCTCCAGGAGGACGAAGGCATACGTACGGCCGTCGACCTCGCCGACCGTCAGGCCCTCGGGCTCGGGGCCCTTGTTGTCGCTGCGCTTGTCCCAGTCGCCCTCGCCCTCGGCGTTGAAGTTCGCCGGGTCGATCTTCGCGGTGAGCTGCTCGAGGAGATCGCCGCTGTCCCAGACGAGGCGTCCCTCGGCGTCACGGATCGAGAACGAGCGCCCGCCGGGCACGTAGAGCGGGCCGCCGGGCTTGGCGGGCGTGGAGTTGAGGACGTCGAGGCGGCCCATCTCCTTGTCGTCGAGCAGCGCGGGGTCGAAGCCCTCGGGCAGCAGCGCCGGGTCGAGGCCGGCGAGGCGGGTGAGGTCTGCGTAATCGCCGTACTCGCGTGCGTCGCCCTCGTTCGCGACCACGTAGTACGTACGGCCGTGGCGCTCGAACGCGGCGGCCGCGTCCGGCATGTAGACGCCGAGCAGCGGACGCGTGGCGATGTTGATCGCGCCGTCCTTGTCGCTGGTGTCCAGGCCGTTGCCGGGCGCGGAGTGGTCCTTGTGGCCGAGGCCCGCGAGGTCGGTGACCTTGCCGGTGCGCAGGTCGACGGTGGCGACGGCGTTGTTCTCCTGCAGGGTCACGTACGCCTTGCGGGAGTGCTTGTCGACGGTGATGTACTCCGGCTCCAGGTCCTGCGCGACGCTCGCGCCGGGCCCGCTGATGCGCACACTCGCGTCGAGGCGGCGGTGGTTGTACGCGCGGAAGTCGGCGGTCCTCGCGCTCGCGCGCTGCCAGCCGCGGGAGAGGTCGACCAGGGTGACGCTGCCCTCGGGGTCGGTGTCGCCCGCCGCATAGCCGCCGGGCTCACCCTCGTCGGCCACCAGGACGGTGTCGCCGTCCTTGCTGAAGGTGACCATGTCGGGGCCGTGGCCGGCGGGCAGCGCGCGCAGCACCTCTCCGTCGGGACGCATCAGGACGACCTTGCCGCGTTCGGCGGCGTCGGCGGTCTCGACGGCGACGGCTATCAGTCCGTCGTACGCGGCGACGCTGGTGACCGCGCCGTCGCCGTACGCGGAGAGGTCGACGGTCCGCACCCGGCGCGGGGCTTCGGGGTCGCGGACGTCGACGATGTCGAGCGTGCGGGTGTCGGCGCCGGTGACGAAGGCGCGCCGCGACTTCTTGTCGTACGCGACGATCTCGGCGGCTGCCGAGGTGAACGTCGACAGATGTCTGAGCTCGATATGCCGGCCGTGTCCGCGATCCCCGTGCCCCGCGGAGGGGGCGGAACCTGCGGGGGCCGCCACGGCGGTGAGGGACGAGACGAGAAGGGCGGCCAGAAAGACGCGGGCCGCGCGCCGGGTGATTCGCATGGGCGCATCGTGCAGGCGGTGGCTGAACCGGAGGGGAACTGCGGGTGTTGTCCAGGAGGCCGGAAGGCTGTCAGCGGTCCGCGATGCGCATCTCGAACCAAGTGGTCTTGCCGCGCGGCAGGAGATCCACGCCCCAGCGGTCGGAGAGCTTGTCGACCAGGAAGAGACCGCGGCCGCTGGTGTCCATCTCATGGACGGGCATCAGACAGGGCAGTCCGCGCGAGGGGTCGCGGACCTCGATCCGGATCCAGCCGCGCCGGCGCAGCATGCGTAAGCCGAACACCCGGGCTCCCGTGTGCCGTACGGCATTTCCGACGAGTTCGGAGACGAGCAGCACGACCGCTTCGGCCACCTGAGGGGAAAGGCCCCAGTGGCGCAGGACGACGATCTGGGCGAGCCGGCGCGCGGTGCCGGCCGACTCGGGCCGGGAGGGCAGCGGGACTTCGTCCTCCGTCGGGTTCCCGAACAACTCCAGGGCTTTCAGGGCCCGTTCGTCCTCTACGGCAGGAGACCACCGGGACACGGTCACGCCGCCGTGTCGCCGTGTCTGTTCGCTGCCCTCCAGCCCCGCCATGCCCCCATCATGGCCTCAGGCGGCGCCTGTTGGAGCCCTTACGCGAGAAGTCACATCGCGGAATGGATGGTTCCGCAGGGCGCATTCGGCATATGCCTACGGCACTTAAGGTGCCATGGCGCCGGGTGTGACCTGCGATGACACCCCGCTCTCAAGAGATCACCCAGAGTTCTGGCCAAGGCAGTCTTAAGGCGCTCTTAAGGTTGACATAAGCCGGGCGTGAGGGTGAGCGACGGCTACGACTCACCCCCATGCGTGTCAACTCGGCGTGCCCTGCGGTGACTTGGCGCTCAGACGAACTTCGCCTTGCCCGGGCCCTCCTCGACGAAGCTGCGCATCCCGCGCTCGCGGTCCTCGGTGGCGAACAGGGCCGAGAACCAGGTGCGCTCGATGGCGAGACCCGTGTCGATATCGGTCTCCAGGCCGCGGTCGACCGACTCCTTCGCCGCGCGCAGCGCGATGGCCGGACCCTGGGCCAGCTTCGCGGCCCAAGTGTGCGCCTGCTCGTAGACCTCGGCGGCGGGCACCACACGGTCGACCAGGCCGAGTCGGAGCGCCTCGTCGGACTTGACCATGCGGCCGGTGAAGATCAGGTCCTTGGCGCGGGACGGGCCGATCAGGCGCGACAGGCGCTGGGTGCCGCCGGCGCCCGGGATCAGGCCGAGCAGGATCTCGGGCTGGCCGAACTTGGCGTTGTCGGCGGCGATGCGGTAGTCGGCGCACAGAGCCAGCTCGCAGCCGCCGCCGAGCGCATAGCCGGTGACGGCGGCGACGACGGGCTTGGGGATACGGGCGACGGCGGTGAACGCGTCCTGCAGATCGCGGGCGCGCAGGACCATCGCGGCATGGTCCATCGCCTGCATCTCCTTGATGTCCGCACCGGCCGCGAACACCTTCTCGCCGCCGTAGACCACGACGGCCCGTACGTCGTCACGGGCGGTGGCCTCGTCGGCGAGCTCCTTGAGACGGTCCTGGGTGGCGACGTCGAGAGCGTTCATCGGCGGGCGGTCCAGACGGATCGTGCCCACACCTGCGGTGACTTCGAGAGAGACGGTCATGTACGGAGGTTAGCGGCCGTTCACGCACGTGGGCCCGGTGCTGTTGGTCACAGCACCGGGCCCATGGTCACGTCAGGGGCGGGAGACTACTCGAGGTCTACTTCTCCCACTTGTCCCACGCCAGGTTCCAGGCGTTGAGGCCGTTGAACCAGTCGATGGTGTCGTCCTTGGAGTTCTTGATGGTCACCACGTCGCCGATCATCGACTGGTCGTAGAACCAGGCGGCCGGCGTCTTGCCGTCGTAGCCGCCGCGGACGTCGCGCAGACCGACGCAGCCGTGGCTGACGTTGGCGGAACCGAAGGTGGAGGAGCTCGCCCAGTAGTTGCCGTGGATGAACGTGCCCGAAGCCGACAGACGCATCGCGTGCGGCACGTCCTTGATGTCGTACTCGCCCTCGCCCTCACTGTCGGTGAAACCGACCGTGGCGCCGTTCATCCGGGTCACCTTGTGCTTCTCGGTGATGACCATCTGGCCGTTCCACGAGGGGGTGGCCGGGGCGCCGGTGGTGATCGGGATGGTCTTGACGACCTTGCCGTCGCGCTCGACCGTCATCTTCTTGGACTTGGCGTCGACCGTGGAGACCTGCGAGCGCCCGATGGTGAAGGTGATGGACTTGACCTGCGAGCCGTAGACGTCCGGCCGGCCTTCGACACCGTCGAGGTTGAGCTTCACGGTGACCTTGGTGCCGGGCTTCCAGTACTCCTCGGGGCGGAAGTCGAGGCGGTCGTTGCCGTACCACTTGTGCCGGATCTCGACGGCGGGTTCGGCGGTGACCTCGATGGCGTCCTCGACGGCGTCGGGCTTGGTGATGCCGCGCGTGAAGTTCAGCGAGACCGGCATGCCCACGCCGACCTTGTCACCGTTCTCGGGCGTGAAGTGACCCACGAAGGTGTTCTTCGGGGTGAGGGTCGTGAAGCTGATGTCCTTGGCGGACGCACGGCCTTCGGAGTCCTTGGCCGTGGCGTGCACCTTGTACTTCGTGGCGGCGGCAAGGTGGCTCTCCGGCTTCCAGCTGGCGCCGTCCTTGGCTATCTCGCCGGGTATCTCCCTGCCCTTGGTGTCCTCGACCTTGACGTCGGTGAGCTTGCCCTTGTCGGCGGTGATCTTCAGGGCGCCGCTCGTGGCGACGTCCTTGGCACCGTCCTTGGGGGCTATGTCGACCACGGCCACCGAAGGCGTGTTGGCCTTCGCCTTGTCGGAGCCGCCCTTTTTGTCGTCCTTGGTTCCGCCGTCGTCACCGCCGCCGCCGCAGGCGGTGACCGCGAGCAGCAGCGCGCCCGTGATCAGGGCCAGCCGGCCCCTGGCGCGGTGTCGCCGTGCATCAACCGATGCCCCCGATATCGGTCGCCCGTTCACCTGTCGTTCTCCCCTCGCATGGCCTGGTCAGGCCCCGCTCCCCTGGCTGCGCGCGTGCTCGTCGCGCACCTATGCGCAAGGGTTATCACACGGGCTTGTGGGGTGGCTCACTCGGGTTGTCACTGTTCCGTCCCAACTGCGGGGGCGGGGCGGGGATTTCTTACCCCCACCCCGCCCCTTCCCGAAACCGGGGGCTTCGCCCCCGGACCCCCGCATCCGAACTTCGTTCGGATCTGCTCAAGCGCCGCAGGGGCTGGAAGTGGAGCTACCTCAACGCCGAGCCCTTCTTCCACTGCTGCCACGACATGTTCCAGCCGCCAAGGCCGTTGTCCGGTGCGACCGTCTTGTCCTTGGAGCCCGTGACCTCGACGACGTCGCCGATCAGGGAGCGGTCGAAGAACCAGCCCGCCGGGGTTTCCGCGCTGCCGCCCTTGATGTCGCGCAGGCCGACGCAGCCGTGGCTGACGTTGTCCCGCCCGAAGGTGGACGACGAGGCCCAGTAGTTGCCGTGCAGGAAGGTGCCGGACGTGGTGAGGCGGATGGCGTGCGGGACGTCCTTGATGTCGTACTCGCCCTTGCCGTCGGAGTCCGTGAAGCCCACGGTCGCGCCGTTCATGCGCGTCACCTCGAGCATCTCCGTGATGACCATTTTCCCGTTGTACGTGGTGGTCTTGGGCGCCCCGGCCGTGATCGGCACCTTGGACAGGAGCTCTCCGTCCCTGCGTACCTCCATCGTGTGCTCCGCGGCGTCCACCAGGGAGACCTGGCTGCGGCCGACCGTGAAGGCGAAGGTCTTGTGCTGGAGTCCGTAGACGCCGGGCGCCGCCTCGACGTCGCGCAGATGCAGATCGACCGTGACCTTCGTGCCCGGTTTCCAGTAGTCGCGGGGACGGAAGTCCAGGCGGTCGGTGCCGAACCAGTGGCCGACGATGTCGGTGGGCGGCTGAGCCGTCACCTTCACCGCGCGCTCGACGGCCGCCCGGTTCTCCACCTCGCGGTTGAAGTCGAGCGACACGATCATGCCGGTGCCGACGGTGGAACGGTTCTCCGGCTTCACGTACGCCACGAAGCGTTCGTCCGGGACGTAGGTGGTGAAGGTCGTGTGCCGGGCCGAGCGGCGGCCGTGGCCGTCCAGGGCCACCGCGTCCACCTCGTACTTCGCGGCGAGCGCGAGCCGGGGGTCGTCCGGGGTCCAGCGCAGGCCGTCCTCGGAGATCCGGCCGGGCACCGGGGACTCCTGTGCGTCCTGGTACTTGACCACCCGCACCGTCTCCAGGCGCCCGCTGGGCACCTTGACCTCGATGCCCTCCTCGGGCCGTACTCCGCGCTCGCCGTGCTGCGGGCTGACCCGGATCGGCTCGGAGTCGCCCTTGCCGAGCATCTCGTCGAGCCGGAAGCCGTCCGCCGAGCACCCGGCGAGCAGACCGATGCTGATCACGGCGGCGGTCAGGGCCTGTACCGCGCGCCGGGCCCGGCCGGCGCCGGCGCCCCTGTCGTTTTGTCTCACGTTGTCCCCAACGACGCGCCCCCTCCTGGGGAAACGTGAGTGCGGGGCCGGTTGGGGGCACAACTGGGGGGAGACAGCGAGGACCGTACGGACGGAACCGCGGCCGGGACGCCGTGCGACCGCCGGGCGGCCTCGCGCTGAGTACCGCTGAGCCGCGGGAGGCTGACAGGTGTCGAGGGCACCCGAGCAAGAGGCACAGCAAGGGGCACGGCAAGGACCACGTCAGGAATCAGCGGAGAGGATGACACGGGCGGACGAACTGCTGGGCGCCACCGGCGTACGCGGGACCACGCGGCGCGGACGGGAGAGCCCGCTGCCCACACGGGCGGTCTGGCCGGGGGCGCCGACGCCGCTCGGCGCGCGCTTTCGGACCGGTCCCGACGGTGTGGCCGGCACCAACTTCGCGCTGTGGGCAGGCGGCGCGGAGGCGGTGGAACTGTGTCTCTTCGACGAGCAGGGGCGCGAGACGAGGTGTCCGCTGACCGAGCTGACCCATGAGATCTGGCACGGGTTCGTGCCCGGGGTCGAGCCGGGGCAGCGCTATGGCTATCGCGTGGACGGGCGCTGGGATCCGTGGACGGGTGCGCGCTGGAATCCGGCGAAGCTGCTGCTCGACCCGTACGCACGGGCGGTGGACGGCGATTACGGCACCTACGGCCGGGCGGCCGAGGTGTACGGACATATGCGGGACTGGCCGGAGCAGCACGTCGCGGACACCGTGCGCGACGACCGTGATTCGGCGCCCTTCGTGCCCAAGGGAATCGTTGTCCATGACGACGGGCCCGACGAATGGGCGGAGGACCGGCGGCCGAAGACGCCCTGGGCGGATTCGGTGATCTACGAATTGCATGTCAAGGGCTTCACCGAGCGGCATCCGGGAATTCCGGCGGAATTGCGCGGTACGTATGCGGGGCTCGGGCACCCTGCGGCGATCGACCATCTCGTACGGCTCGGGGTGACGGCGGTCGAGTTGCTGCCGGTGCACCAGTTCGCGCATGAGGACCATCTGCTGAAGCGGGACCTCAGGAATTACTGGGGCTACAACTCGATCGGGTATTTCGCGCCGCACGCGGGATACGCGGCCGGTGCGACGACCGGTGCGCAGGTGGGCGAGTTCAAGGACATGGTGCGGTCGCTGCACGACGCCGGGATCGAGGTCATCCTCGACGTGGTCTACAACCACACGGCGGAAGCGGGCGAGTTGGGGCCCACCCTGTCGCTGCGCGGGATCGACAACCGGGGCTATTACCGGCTGCAGGGCGACCCGCGCCGGTACGCGGACTACACGGGCTGCGGGAACACGCTGCATGTGGTGCAGCCGCATGTCCTGCGGCTGATCACCGATTCCCTGCGGTACTGGGTGACGGAAATGGGTGTGGACGGTTTCCGTTTCGATCTGGCCGCCGCGCTCGCGCGTTCCTTTCACGATGTCGACATGCTCTCGCCTTTCCTCGCGGTGATCGCCCAGGACCCGGTGCTGCGGCGGGTGAAGCTGATCGCCGAGCCGTGGGATGTGGGATCCGGCGGCTATCAGGTGGGGTCCTTTCCACCGCTGTGGACGGAGTGGAACGACCGTTACCGGGGCGCCGTACGGGATTTCTGGCGCGGTGCGCTGCCGGACGTACGGGATCTCGGATACCGGCTCTCCGGGTCGAGTGATCTGTACGCGTGGGGCGGGCGCAGGCCGTACGCGTCGGTCAACTTCATCACCGCGCACGACGGATTCACGCTGCGGGATCTCGTGAGTTACGAGCGCAAGCACAACGAGGCCAACGGCGAGGGCAACCGGGACGGCACGGACGACAACCGGGCCTGGAACTGCGGGGTCGAGGGCGAGAGCGACGACGAGCGGATCCAGGCGCTGCGGCGCAGGCAGCTGCGGAACCTGCTGACGACGCTGCTGCTGTCGACCGGGGTGCCGATGCTGGTCGCGGGCGATGAGCTGGGGCGTACGCAGGGCGGCAACAACAACGCGTACTGCCAGGACAACGAGACCAGCTGGGTGGACTGGTCGCTGCTCGAACAGCCGGGCTGGAAGGCCCTGTTCGAGCTGACCTCGCGGCTGATCCGGCTGCGGCACGAGCATCCGGTGCTGCGCCGCCGCTCGTTCTTCTCGGGACGGGCGCACTCGGCGGACGGGCTGCGGGATCTGGCCTGGTTCACGGCGCACGGCGCGGAGATGACGGAGCGGGACTGGTATGCGCCGGCCGCGACGCTCGGGATGTATCTGTCCGGGCGCGACATCCCCGGGCGCGATGCGCGCGGGGCGCCGGTGACGGACGACAGCTTCCTGGTGGTCCTGCACGCCGGGGACCGCCCGGTGAGCTTCACGCTGCCGGGTCCGCCGTGGGCCACCGCGTACGAACTGGTCCTGGACACCAACAGCGAGGACCAGGCGGAGGCTCCCGGCACGCTCCACGAGGCGGGCACGGTGGTGACCGTGCCGCCCCGCTGTGTGCTGCTCCACCGGGTGGCGGACTGAGCGGGGTCAGCCCAGGATGCCGCGGTCGTAACCCGCCGCGACCGCGGCCGCCCGGTCCTTCACGCCCAACTTGGCGTACAGATGGGTGAGATGGGTTTTCACCGTGGCCTCGCTGATGAACAGTTCGCGGGCGATCTCCCGGTTGGAGGTGCCGCGCGCGACCAGGATCAGGACCTCCCGCTCACGGGCGCTGAGCGGGGTCCCGCCGGGTGCCGGGGCGGGGGTGCGCACCCGGGAGACCAGGCGGGAGGCGACCGCGGGCGAGAGGACCGTGCGGCCCTCGGCGGCGGCGCGCACCGCCGTGAACAGCTCGTCGCGCGGGGCGTCTTTGAGGAGATAGCCGGTCGCGCCCGCCTCGATCGCGGGCAGCGTGTCGGAGTCGGTGTCGTACGTGGTGAGGACCAGGACCTTGGCGCGGGCGCCGGTCCGTGCGAGCTCGGCGATCGCGGCCACTCCCCCGCCGCCGGGCATCCGCAGGTCCATCAGGACGACGTCCGGGTCGAGCCCGGCGGTGAGCGCGACGGCCTCCTCGCCGGTCGAGGCCTCGCCGAGCACCTCGAAGCCGGGCGCCGAGAGGAACATGCCGCGCAGGCCGTCCCGTACGACGGGGTGGTCGTCCACGATGAGCAGGGTGATCGTCGCGTCAGTGCTGGTCATGGTGACCCCACGGTACGGGACGGGCCGCGCGGTCCGTACCGGCCAGGTCCTTGCGTACGAGGGGGACGCGCGCCGAGACCGCCGTGCCGAGGCCCGGCTCGGACTCGATCTCGACGGCGCCGGCGACGCGTTCGGCCCGGGCCCGCATCCCGTCGACGCCGAAGCCGCCCGAACCGGAGCGCTGCGGGATGGTGAGGGGGTCGAAGCCGGCGCCGTCATCGCGTACGTCCAGGGCCACTTCGTCGCCCATGTACGAGAGCGTGACGCCGATACGGGTCGCGGCGGCGTGCCGGGCCGTGTTGGACAGGGCCTCCTGCGCGATCCGTACGAGGGTGCCCTCGATCTCGTCGTGCAGGGGCTCGGCGGTGCCCGTGACGGTGAACTCCGCGCGTACGCCCGTACGCGCGGACCATTCCGCCACCGTCTGCTTCAGGGCTTCCGCCAGGCCCTGGTCCCGCAAGGCGGCCGGTCCGAGGTTGTGCACCGAGCGGCGGGCCTCGCCGAGGCTGGAGCGGGCGAGGTCGGCGGCGCGGCCGAGGTGTTCGTGCGCCAGGGCCCGGTCGTCGGTGTTGGCGACGACTTGGAGCTGGGCGATGATGCCGGTCAGGCCCTGCGCGATGGTGTCGTGGATCTCGGCGGCGAGCCGGCGGCGCTCGTCGGCGACGCCTGCTTCCCTTGCCTGGACGAGGAGTTGGGCGTGCAGCGCGGCGTTCTCGTCGAGGGCCTGCTGGAGCTTGGCGTTGGTGTCCTCCAGTTCGGCGATGGTGGCGCGCTGCACGTCGGTGCGCTGCTGCTCGTACGTGTTGAGCTTGGCGAAGACCCAGAAGAGCGCGACATGCACCGCGAGGATCGCGCCGAACAGCAACCAGCGCGCGCCGTTCGGCGGCGGGAAACCACCGGACTGCGAACCGGCGATGGTGATCGCGCTGGCGAACAGGCCCAGCGTGACCCAGCGGCTGGGCAGCAGACGTTCCGCGCCGAAGTAGCCGAGCGCGGCGTAGAAGGCCGCGAACGGGTTCAGCCAGGACAGCGCGAACGCGACCGCCCAGCGGATCGCGTAGTACACGGTGCTTGTCGCGGTGGGCGTCTTGTGACCGCGGCCCGCACGGGACCACCACAGTTCGAGCAGCAGGGCGACGAGGCACAGCGCCGCGGCCGCCCGGCGTTCGGCGGCCGTGGGCAGGAGCTGGGCCGCGCTGCCGAAGGTGAGGACCACGGAGACACCGAGCAGGACGAACGGGCCCCAGCGCAGGAGGTACTCCCAGCGCTCCTCGACCCGGTCGTGCGCGGCGGCCGCGTCCAAGGGGGTCGGTGAAGCACCCGGCTCTGTCGTGGACCGCCGGGTGATCGCCTCGTACCAGGTGCCGCGCATGCCCTCAGTCTCGTGCACGAGCCCGTTTCCTTCCCGGCCGGCCGGTCATCCCCCGTGGATCATCCGGCCGGCCATTCCCCGTGGATCAGTGCCTGCCGGTCATTCCCAGCGGAACCAGCGGGCCGCCGCGGCCGTGAGCAGCACCGACCACAGGGCGAGCACACCCAGGTGGGACCAGCTCGGCCAGTCGCCGGCCGCGGCCTCGCCGAGCGCCTGGGCGGCGGCTCCGAACGGGAGCAGCTCCATGATCCGGGCGAGGACGTCGGGCATGGTCTGCACCGGCATCCACAGGCCCGCGCTGAACATCATCGGAAAGAAGGCCGCGGCGCCCACCGCGTTCGCGGCCTTGGACGTACGGGAGACGGCCGAGAGCAGGGCGCCGAGGGAGAGCGCCGCGGTGACGGAGAGGCCGAGGGCCACCACGTATCCGAAGAACTGCTGCGGGAGCGCCACGTCGAAGACGAGCTTGCCCACGAGTACCGAGAGGACCGCGGAGACCAGGGCCGCGACGCCGTGCAGCGCCATCTGCGCGGAGAGCACCGAGGCGGGGCGGACCGGGGTGGTGGACATCCGGCGCAGGATGCCGCGCTCGCGGTAGCCGGTGATCACCGGGGGCATGGCCTGGAGGCAGGCCATCAGTAGGGCGGTGAGGATCGCGATCGGTACGTAGACATCGACGAGCCTGAGGCCCGGGATGGCCTCGCCGACCTCGCGGAAGGTGGGGATGGAGCCGAGCAGCACGAACAGGGCGGTCGGGAAGACCATGATCCAGAAGATGGAGCCGGGTTCGCGGCGGAAGAGGGTGAACTCCGCCTTGAGCACGGCGCCGGTGGCCGGGGAGAGGGCGAGCGCGCTCATGCGGAGGCTCCCTTCAGGTCGGTGCCGGACCTGTCCGTTTCGGTGAGGTCCAGGAACGCGTCGTCCAACGTGGCGTCGGATACGCGCAGTTGGTGGGCGGTGATGTGGTGGCGGGCGAGCAGCGTGATCACGGCGTTGACGGTCTCGTCGGTGCCGTTCACCGTGAGCCGGCCGTCGCGCCCGTCGGTGCTGATCGAGGCGGTGCCCGGGAGTCCGGCCAGGTCGGCGGGGTCGAGAGTGCGCGACGGCGTGAAGGAGATGACCGTCGAGCCGGAGGCGCGGCGGATCAGTCCCGAGGGGGTGTCCAGGGCCGCCACCCGCCCCTGGTCGATCACGGCGATCCGGTCGCAGAGGCGCTGGGCCTCCTCCATGAAGTGGGTGACGAGCAGGACGGTGACGCCCGAGGCGCGGATCTCCTCGATCAGCTGCCAGGTGTCGCGCCGTGCGCGCGGGTCGAGTCCGGTGGTCAGCTCGTCGAGGACCACGACCCTGGGGCCTCCGATCAGCGCGAGCGCGATGGACAGGCGCTGCTTCTGGCCGCCGCTGAGCTTGGCGAAGCGGGTGGTGAGCTTCTCGGTGAGGCCGAGGCGTTCCGCGAGCGCACGCCAGTCGGCCGGGCGCTCGTAGAAGGCGCTGTAGAGCTCGAGGACCTCGCGCACGGTGAGCTTGGCCTGCAGCTCGCTCTCCTGGAGCTGGGCGCCGAGGATCCGGGTGACCTGGTCGTGGTCGGCGATCGGGTCGAGGCCCGCGACGCGTACGCGGCCGGAGTCGGGCACGCGCAGGCCCTCGACGCATTCGACGGTGGTGGTCTTGCCCGCGCCGTTGGGGCCGAGGATGCCGAAGATCTCGCCCTCCTCGACGGTGAAGCTCACACCGTCGACGGCGGGGCGGCCTCCGTAGGCCTTGCGCAGGTCTGCGACTTCGATGAGGGGCATGGCTCCACGGTCGCGGTGCGGGGCCCTCGCGGACATCGCCCATCGCGCTCGACCGGGCATCAGCCGATCGGTTGATGGGGGTCGTCCGACCGGTCTCATCGGCCTTCGGCACGAGGTGGTCGCCCTCGGTCCCGCTCGGTTCCGCTCCCGGTCGTACGACCAAAAACCGATAGGGGAATGTCAGGGGTGAAGCCTAGGCTCGGTACTGATGCCCACTACACCTGCCGCCACTGAAGCCGCCGCCGATCCCCCCGAACGCTCCGCCGTCCGCTCCCTGCTGAGACTGTGGCCGTATGTCCGGCCGGTCCGAACACGGCTGTTCTCCGCGGCTTTTGTGGCGATCGTGGCGTCCTGTGTGGGACTGGTCATCCCTCTCGTCCTGAAATGGATGGTGGACGGTCCGGTCGCCGACCGCGACCCGGGCGGGGTGTGGCTCGGCGCGCTGTATCTGCTGCTGCTCGGGCTCGCCGAGGCAGGGCTCTTCGGGCTGCGGCGCTGGCTGGTGGCGCGTCCGCTCGCGAGCGTGGAGGCGTCGATGCGGGCGGATCTGTTCCGGCATCTGCAGCGGCTTCCGATCGCCTTCCACGACAAGTGGGCCTCGGGGCAGCTGCTTTCGCGCGGTACGACGGATCTGATGCTGCTGCGGATGTTCCTGGCGTTCCCGCTGACGTTCCTGCTGGTCAACGGGGTGACGATCCTCGTCGGCATGATCATCCTGCTGGCGCAGGAGTGGACTCTCGGGCTTGTACTGCTCGTCCCGGTGGTGCCGATGGTGATCGTCTGCTCGCTCTTCGAGCGGCGGTACGCGGCGGTGGCGCGGCAGGCGCAGGACCAGGTGGGCGATCTGACCACGGTGGTCGAGGAGAGCGTGCTCGGCGTCCGGATCATCAAGGGTTTCGGGCGGCACCGTTCGCAGGCGAAGTCCTTCGCCGATCTGGCGCGCACCCTGCGCGGCACCGAGCTGGGCAAGGCCCGGCTGCTCGCCGCGATCTGGGCCGTGATCGTGCTCCTTCCCGAGCTGACGATCGGGGCGGCCCTGGTGCTCGGCACGGTGCAGGTCGCGGACGGCGGGCTCTCGGCCGGGACGCTGGTGCTGTTCCTGTCGACCGCGCTCGCGCTGCGCTGGCCGGTGGAGTCGATCGGCTTCCTGCTCGCGATGAGCCAGGAGGCGGCGACGGCGACGCAACGGTACTTCGAGGTGCTCGACGCGGAGCCGGAGTCCTCGGAGACGGCCCGGCCGAGTGGGTCCACGGAGGTGCCTCACCTGGGCGGGTCCACAGAGGCGGTCCGCCGGGGCGGGTCGACGGAGGCGGCCCACCCGAGCGGCTCCGCGGAGGTGCCCCACCCGGGCGGCTCCACGGAGGTGCCCCACCCGGGCGGCTCCGCAGAGGCGGCCCTCGGCCAAGGCGGTGCGGGCGGTCCCGGTGCCGGAATCCGTTTCGCGGGCGTCGAGTTCAGGTATCCCGACGCCGCCCCCGATTCCCCGCCCGCACTCGACCGTATCGATCTGCACATCCGCCCCGGCGAGACGATGGCGCTCGTCGGTGCGACCGGCAGCGGCAAGACCACGCTGACCGCGCTCGTGCCGCGGCTGCACGAACCGACCGGCGGGCGGATCACGCTGGACGGCGAGGACATCACCGCGATGCCGCGCGAGCGGCTGCGGGAGCTGGTGGCCGTGGCCTTCGAGGAGCCGACCCTGTTCTCGGCGAGCGTCGGCGAGAACGTCCTGATGGGCGCCGAGCACGCCACGGACGACGATCTGCGCCGCGCACTCGCCGTCGCCCAGGCCGATTTCGTGCACCGGCTGCCGCACGGCGTGCACACCCAGGTCGGTGAGCAGGGCCTGAGCCTGTCCGGCGGCCAGCGCCAACGCCTCGCGCTGGCGCGGGCGGTGGTCGGCCGGCCCCGCTTCCTCGTCCTCGACGATCCGCTGTCCGCACTCGACGTGCACACCGAGGCGCTGGTCGAGGCGGCGCTGCGCGAGGTGCTCGCCGAGACGACCGCCCTGGTCGTCGCCCACCGCCCGTCGACCGTGCTGCTGGCGGACCGGGTGGCGCTCCTTTCCGGCGGGCGGATCACCGCGGTGGGCACCCATCAGGAACTGCTGCGGGACAGCGCGGAATACGCGTGGCTGATGTCGGGGGCCGAAGAAGCCGGGGACACGGCGTACGACGAGGCCGACGACACGGCGTACGCGGCCCGCCTCGACGACCTGACCTACGCGAAGGAGGACCGTTGACCACCACCGTGGACAAGCCGGCCGCTGCCGCCGCACCGCCGGCGGACGATCCCTTCGCGCAGGACGCCCTGCCCGCGCCCGAGGGCGCGACGGGCGCGCTGCTGCGCTCGCTGCTCGCGCCGCTCAGAGGGCGGGTGGCGTTCACGGCCGTCCTGCTGCTGCTCCAGCAGGCGGCGGTGCAGGCGGGCCCGCTGCTCGTGGCCTTCGCCATCGACCGGGGCGTACCGGCACTGCGCCGGGGCGACCACGGTCCGCTGATCGCGATCGCCGCCGCGTACGCCGTGTGCTCGCTCGGCTCGGCGGCGCTGCAGTACGCCTTCATCCGCTCCTCGGCGCTGGTCAACCAGGACGTGCTGCTCGATCTGCGCGGCCGGATCTTCCGCCACGCGCAGGCCCTTTCGGTCGACTTCCACGAGCGCTATACGTCGGGTCGGCTGATCTCCCGCTCGACCACCGATGTGGAGTCCCTGCGCGAACTGCTCAGCGAGGGTCTGCAGGAACTCATCACGGTGATCCTGTCGTTCGTCTACATCGCGGCGATGCTGCTCTGGCTCGACCTGGGGCTCGGCGGTGTGGCGGTGGCGTCGTTCGTACCGCTGTATCTGCTCATCCGGCTCTACCAGCGGCGGGCGGGGCGGATCTTCCGCCGCCGGTCGACGACGATCGCGGCGGTGATCGTGAAGTTCGCGGAGACGATGAACGGGATCCGGCCGGTCCGGGCCTTCCGCCGCGAGCAGGCCAACGACAACGAGTTCGCGGTCCTCAACCACCGCCACGAGCGCACCAACGGCGACGCCCTGCTCGAGATGGCGCGCTATGTGATCGGCTCCCGTCTGGTCGCCAACACGGCGGTCGCGGGCATCGTGCTGTGGGGCGCGTACCGGGTGGCCGGCGGCGGGCTCGCGCTCGGTGTCCTGGCGGCCTGCGTCCTGTACCTGCGCCGCCTTTACGACCCGATCGACCGGCTGGGGATGTTCCTCAACTCCTACCAGTCGGCGGCCGCGTCCCTGGAGAAGATCGCCGGCCTGCTCGCCCAGACGCCCTCCGTCCCCGAGCCCGCGAAGCCGCGGGCGCTGCCGCCCCTTGAGTCCGAACACCCCGGCCGTACGGTCGCGTTCGAGTCGGTGGCCTTCCGCTACCGCACCGGCGACGAGGTGCTGCCGCGCTTCGACCTCACGCTGCCCGCCGGGCAGACGGTCGCGGTGGTCGGCTCGACGGGCGCCGGCAAGTCCACGCTCGCGAAGCTGCTCGCCCGCTTCTACGACCCCTCGCAGGGGCAGGTCCTGCTCGACGGCGTCGACCTGCGCGAGCTGGCGGTCCCCGAGCTGCGCCGCGGGGTCGTGATGGTCACCCAGGAGGCCTTCCTGTTCTCCGGCACGATCGCCGAGAACATCGCGATCGGCCGCCCCGAGGCCACGCGCGAGGAGATCGAGCGGGCGGCGAAGGCCATCGGCGCGCATGAGTTCATCACGGCGCTCCCCGACGGCTACGACACGGACGTACGTAAGCGAGGCGGCCGGATCTCCGCAGGTCAGCGCCAACTGGTGGCGTTCGCCCGCGCGTTGCTCGCCGACCCGGCGGTCCTGATCCTCGACGAGGCGACCAGCTCGCTGGACGTCCCGGGCGAGCGGGCCGTCCAGGAGGCGATGCGGACGGTGCTGCACGGCCGTACGGCGGTCGTGATCGCCCACCGCCTGTCGACGGTCGCGATCGCGGACCGGGTGCTCGTGATGGAATCCGGCCGTGTGGTCGAGGACGGCCCGCCCGCCGAACTCATCGCGGGAACGGGCCGGTTCGCCGATCTGCACCGGGCCTGGCGGGACAGCCTCGTCAGCTGAGCAAACGCTTCCCCCTGGGAACGAAGGGGGGACGCGGGTGGGGGGCGCCGCCTTCCCGGCCCCCCCCCCCCCCCCCCCCACGCCCTCCCCCTTCCCGCCCACCCCCC
>NZ_JAEIMH010000002.1:89692-96402 GCF_016464295.1 Streptomyces sp. N35
GACGGCGGTACGCGGCTGCGTACCGCCGTCTTCGCGTCCCCGCACCGCACCTCCCGTACGCCTTCCGTATTCCGAACAGCCGCCTCCGGACAACGAACCGTTTCCGGCCAACCTGTTGAGGCGCTCCTGACAACGAGTCAACGCGCCTGCCACTCTTCACCTCGATCGGCGCACGGTGCCCCATGCGGCACTCGCGTACCGGTCATGGCACCCCACGCACCCCCCACGCACACGCACCTCGCTCTGCCTGTTCTGCCAGTTCTGACCGGTCGGCCACCCCGCCGTCCGGTGGTCCGGCCGTGACCACGGCCCGCAGAAGGAGTCAGTGTTGAGACCCACCTCCCACACCACCCGTCGTCGTGCCACCGCGGTCGGCGCCCTGCTCTCCGCCGCCGCCCTGCTCGCCGTCGGCCTCCAGGCCGGCACCGCGAGCGCCGACCCCACGGCCGCCCCCGTCGCCGGACAGGCCGATCCGGGCGCGCTGCCCGCGAAGCTGTCGCCCGCCCAGCGCGCCGAGCTGCTGCGCGAGGCGAACGCGACCAAGGCCGAGACCGCGAAGGACCTCGGGCTCGGCGCCAAGGAGAAGCTCGTCGTCCGTGATGTCGTCCAGGACCGGGACGGCACCACGCACACCCGCTACGAGCGCACCTACGACGGACTGCCCGTCCTGGGCGGCGACTTGGTGGTCGCCGCGACGTCGGGCGAGACCGAAGCCGTCACCAAAGCCTCGAACGCGAAGCTGACCGGCGTGGACACCACCGCCGAGGTCGCCGCGTCCGCCGCCGAGGAGCAGGCGGTGGACGCCGCACGGGCGGAGGGTTCGAAGAAGACCGCCGCCGAGAAGGCCCCGCGCAAGGTCGTGTGGATGGCGAAGGGCTCCCCCACCCTCGCGTACGAGACCGTGGTCGGCGGGCTTCAGCACGACGGGACGCCCAACGAACTGCACGTCGTCACGGACGCCGCGACCGGCGAGAAGCTGTACGAGTGGCAGGCCGTGCAGAACGAGGGCACGGGCAACACCCAGTACGGCGGCCAAGTCCCGCTCGGCACCTCGCAGTCGGGCAGCAGCTACACGCTCAACGACGCCGGGCGCGGCAGCCACAAGACGTACAACCTCAACCGCGGCACGTCCGGCACCGGCACCCTCTTCTCGGGCCCGGACGACGTCTGGGGCGACGGCACCCCGCAGAACCTGGAGACCGCCGGCGCCGACGCGCACTACGGTGCCGCGCTGACCTGGGACTACTACAAGAACGTGCACGGCCGCAGCGGTATACGCGGCGACGGCGTCGCGGCCTACTCGCGGGTGCACTACGGCAACGCCTACGTCAACGCGTTCTGGCAGGACAGCTGCTTCTGCATGACGTACGGCGACGGGACCGCCAACGCCAAGCCGCTCACCTCGATCGACGTGGCCGCGCACGAGATGACGCACGGCGTCACCTCCAACACCGCGGGCCTGGTCTACAGCGGGGAGTCCGGCGGGCTCAACGAGGCGACCAGCGACATCATGGCGGCGGCCGTCGAATTCAACGCCAACAACGCCACGGACAAGGGCGACTACCTCGTCGGCGAGAAGATCGACATCCGGGGCAACGGGACGCCGCTGCGCTACATGGACAAGCCCAGCAAGGACGGGTCGTCCAAGGACGCCTGGTACTCGGGCATCGGCTCGATCGACGTGCACTACTCCTCGGGTCCGGCCAACCACTTCTTCTACCTGCTGTCCGAGGGCAGCGGCGCGAAGACGGTCAACGGCGTGAGCTACGACTCGCCGACCTCCGACGGCCTTCCGGTCACCGGTATCGGCCGCGAGAAGGCCGCGCTGATCTGGTACAAGGCCCTGACCACCAAGTGGGGCTCGAACACGAACTACGCGGGAGCGCGCACCGGCACGCTCGCGGTCGCGGGTGAGTTGTACGGGACGTCGAGCGCCGAGTACAAGGCGGTGCAGGACGCGTGGGCCGGGGTCAACGTGGGCGCCCGCTCCGGTGGCGGGGGCGGCGGCACCTCGTACGAGAACACGACCGTCGTGGCCATCCCGGACAACGGCGCGGCCGTGACCTCGTCGATCGCCGTCGACAAGACCGGCAACGCACCGGCCGCGCTCCAGGTCGCCGTGAACATCACGCACACCTGGCGCGGTGACCTCGTCGTGGACCTGGTGGCGCCCGACGGCACGGTCTACGGCCTGAAGCCGTTCAGCTCCTCGGACTCGGCGGACAACGTCATCGCCACGTACAGCGTGAACGCCTCGTCCGAAGTGGCCGCCGGTACCTGGAAGTTGCGGGTGCAGGACAAGGCGGCGCAGGACACGGGCCGGATCAACAGCTGGAAGCTGACGTTCTAGTCGCCGTTGCCGGCTGACGTTCGGTCGCCGTGGGCGGCTGACGCCGAGTCGCCGTCACCGGCTGACGTTCCGGCCGCTGTCGGCGGGGGCCGGATCCGGGGCCCCGGGGCCCCCCCTTCCGGGGGGCCGGGGGGCCGGGGTTCGGGGGGCTCGTGCGTGCCCCAACTGTCGTACGCCTCACAGTGATCGGCCCGGGCGCGCGGATCGCTCGTCGGGCACCATGCAGGGATGACCTCCACCGAAACCGAAACCGGGAACGAAACCCCCCTCACGCTCCCCGCCCACGCGACCGGCTACCCGGGCGTCGCCTTCGGCGGGTACGTCGCGGGGCTGCTCGCGGCGCGGACCGGCGCCGAGCAGGTGCGGGTGGACTTCCGGGCCGCCGTGCCGGTGGCGACCGGGATCGTGCTCGCCGACGGGCCGGACGGCGCTACGGCGCTACGGAACGGCGAGGGGACGGACCTCGTCCTGGCAGCCCCCGCGGAGCTCACCGTCGAGGTACCCGAACCGCCGTCGTGGGCCGAGGCGGAGGAGGGGGCCCTGGAGCAGGTCGGCTTCCTGCGCCGCAACCCGCCCCCGATCAGGGACTGTTACGGCTGCGGCCCGGATGTGCTGCCCGGCCAGGGCCTGAAGCTGCTGCCGGGCCGTGTCGCAGGCCGTCCCGGGCAGCTCGCCGGTGCCTGGGTGCCGGACCGTGAACTTGCCGGCCCCGATGGCACGCTCCCGCCCGAGATCGTGTGGTCGGCGCTGGACTGCCCCGGCGGCCTCGCGGGCATGCGGATCGGGCGGATGCCCGAGGGCGGGGTGACGGCACGCCTCACGGGCACGCAACTGCTGCCCGTACGCGCGGGAGAGCGCCACATCTCGTACGCCTGGCTGCTGCACCGCGAAGGCCGCAAGACGACCGTGGGCGTGGCGCTCACGACGGCGGAGGGTGAACTGTGCGCGCTGGGCGAGGCGTTGTGGATCACTCCGAAGGAGCCGGTGACGGGCTGAGGGTGCAGATGCAGACGGCACCCATGTGCACCGGGTAGCGGACGCGGCGCGTCGGGCAACGGACGAAATCCGGCCAACCAGCGGTCAGGCGTACTGGCATGGACCCGTCACCGCTGGCACGCTGCCACCGCGCGCAGCAGCCAAGCACCCGCAGCGTCGCACTTCCCCGAAGCCCGGGCGGTCCCCCATGCCGCCCGGGCTTCACCGAACGGTCGCCGGGGGGGGCCGCCGCCCCCCCCCCCCCCCCCCCCCCCCCCCCCCCCCCCCGCCCCCCCCCGCCCCCCGAACGGCCGCGGGTGGCCCCCGCCGCCACCCGGCACACCCCTCAGCGCATCAGCACCCCGGGCCACCCGGCACCCCCTCACCGCATCAGCACCCCGGCCACCTCCCCCGTCAACTCCGAGGGCAGCGCCACGAGTCCGAGGTCGCGGGCCGAGGCGAGCAGCCGGTGGGAGGGGAGGATGCGGACCGTGTAGCCGAAGGGGCCGGTGCGGTCGAGGGCGAGCGGGCCCTCGTAGATCCAGCGGCCCTCCAGATCGGGGCCGCCCGCCGGCTTCAACGGGGTCGCGACCGCATCCGTCAGGGTGTCGTCCGAGTCGACGCGGCCCGTGACGGACTGGACCTCGACGTCGTCCGGCTGGAGCTCGCCGAGCTGGACGCGGACGCGCAGGGCGACGGTCGCGCCGAGTTCCGCCGTCGAGCCGACCGTCGCGGCCTCCACATGATCGACCGCGACATGGGGCCAGGCCGAACGGATCCGGCCTTTCCACACGGCGAGTTCACGCGCGGCCGCGAAGTCCAGGCCCCGCTGCGACTGGGCCGCGGGCGCGTACAGCTTCGCCACGTAGTCGCGCACCATGCGCCCGGCGAGCACCCGCGGGCCGAGCGAGGTGAGCGTACGGCGGACCATCTCGATCCAGCGGTCGGGCAGCCCCTCGGGCCCGCGCTCGTAGAAGCGGGGCGCGATCCGCTGCTCCAACAGGTCGTACAGCGCCCCCGCTTCGAGCGCGTCCCGCCGGTCGTCGTCGGTGGCGGCGCCGTCCGCGGTCGGGATGGCCCAGCCGAAGTCCGGCTCGTACCATTCGTCCCACCAGCCGTCCAGGACGGACAGGTTGAGGCAGCCGTTGAGCGCCGCCTTCATGCCGCTCGTGCCGCAGGCCTCCAGCGGGCGCAGCGGATTGTTGAGCCAGACGTCGCAGCCCGGGTAGAGCTTCTGCGCCATCGCCATGCCGTAGTCGGGCAGGAAGACGATCCGATGCCGTACGCGGGGGTCGTCGGCGAACCTGACCAGCTCCTGGATCAGCCGCTTGCCGCCGTCGTCCGCCGGATGCGCCTTGCCCGCGACGACGATCTGGATCGGCCGCTCGGGGTGCGTGAGCAGGTCCATCAGACGGTCGCGGTCACGGAGCATCAGGGTCAGTCGCTTGTACGAGGGGACGCGGCGCGCGAAGCCGATGGTGAGGACATCGGGGTCCAACACCTGGTCGATCCAGCCGAGTTCGGCGGTCCCCGCACCCCGCTGGCGCCAGGAGGCGCGCAGCCGGGCACGGACCTCGTCCACCAGATGCGAGCGCAGCACCCGCCGCAGCTCCCAGATCTTGTCGTCGGGGATGTCGGCCACCGCGTCCCAGCGCTGCGAACCACCCACCGTGAACGCGTCCTCGGTGCGCTGCGCCCCGATCTGCCGCGCACCGAGCCGGAACACCTCGGGCGCCACCCAGGTCGGCGCGTGCACCCCGTTGGTCACCGAGGTGATCGGCACCTCCTCGGGGTCGAATCCCGGCCAGAGCCCCGAGAACATCTCCCGGCTCACCTTGCCGTGCAGCGTCGAGACCCCGTTGGCGCGGGCCGCGAGCCGCAGACCCATGACCGCCATGTTGAACAGGTTGGGCTCGCCTCCCGGGTACGTCTCCATGCCGAGGCTGAGGATGCGCTGCACATCGATGGCGGGCAGCTCGGCCTGCGGACCGAAGTGCTGGGCGACCAGCTCCCGGTCGAAGCGGTCGATGCCGGCCGGTACGGGGGTGTGGGTGGTGAACACGGTGCCGGCGCGTACGGCTTCGAGCGCCGCGTCGAAGTCGAGGCCCTGCTCGGCCAGTTCGGCGATCCGCTCCAGACCCAGGAAGCCCGCGTGCCCCTCGTTGGTGTGGAACACCTCGGGCTCGGCATGACCGGTCAGGCGGCAGTACGTTCGCACGGCCCGCACCCCGCCGATCCCGAGCAGCATCTCCTGGAGCAGCCGGTGCTCGCTGCCGCCGCCGTAGAGCCGGTCGGTGACATCGCGCTCGCCGAGATCGTTCTCCTCGACGTCTGAGTCGAGGAGCAGCAGCGGTACGCGGCCGACCTGGGCCTGCCAGACATGGGCCCGCAGCTGCCGTCCGTGCGGCAGGGCGAGCGCCACCTGACTCGGTGTGCCGTCCGGCTCCTTGAGCAGGGTGAGCGGCAGCTCGTTGGGGTCGAGCACGGGGTAGTGCTCCTGCTGCCAGCCGTCGCGCGACAGGGACTGCCGGAAGTAGCCGTGCCGGTACAGGAGCCCGACGCCGATCAGCGGGACACCCAGATCGCTCGCGGCCTTGAGGTGATCACCGGCGAGGATGCCGAGCCCGCCCGAGTACTGCGGCAGCGCGGCCGTGATCCCGAACTCCGGTGAGAAGTAGGCGATCCCGGCCGGCAGCCCCGCCTCGGACTGCCCCTGGTACCAGCGCTCCCCGCCCACGTACTCCCGCAGGTCGTCGGCGGCGAGCCGCAGCCGCTCCAGAAAGCCCTCGTCGCCGGCGAGCTCGTCGAGCCGCGACGGGGGCACCGTGCCGAGCAGCTGCACCGGGTCCCCGTCCCACCGCCCGGGGTCGACGGACTCGAAGAGTTCTCTGGTTCCCGCGTGCCAGGACCAGCGCAGATTGCGGGCGAGTTCGGTGAGCGGACGGAGCGGCTCGGGCAGTACGGGACGCACGGTGAATCGACGAATAGCCTTCACGTTCTCCACCTTCACGGGGGTCTACGCGTCTCGGGGACCCACGGCGTCGTACGTCCCCCTCGTCATGGTCGACGGTAGCGGGGGCAGGAGGGGTGGGGCTACGGCGCACTGAGGCGTCGGGCCGTGCGGCAGACGGCTCAGAAGGCCAGGTCTTCCCAGGTGACGCTGATCCCGAACGGCTCGGGGAACTCGATGCCGAGGCCGGCCGGCTCCCACTCCCCGACGGGCACGTACACGACGGGGCGCAGCGGCTCGACGGCGAGCCCGGACCGGTCACCGAACCCTTTGCTCCAGGTCAACATCCCGTAAAGCAACGCCAGTTACCACGGCCTGCCCCGCCCGCCGGCGGGGGCGGCCGCCTTGCGGTCACGCCATAAGTCCGCCTGGGTG
>NZ_JAEIMH010000002.1:96412-113691 GCF_016464295.1 Streptomyces sp. N35
CCCGCAAAAGCACCGCCCTCCCCCGGGCCCCCCCCCCGGGGGCGGGGGGGGAGGCCCGTCTTGCGTTCACGCCATAAGTCGACTTGTGTGCGCAACGGGGTACTCGCTTGCCCGTACGCCCCCCGGTCGAACTGTCTGCACTCATACGCGCCAGTAGTTAACAAAGCCCCGGATTGCCCACCCCGTACGCGTGGAAGGCTCCCCCGGTACCAGCCCGTACCGGCTCCTCGCAGCACCTCCGCCACCCGACCACCCCACCCCCAGGTGATGTCGTGAACTCAAGCGTGAGCATGCCCACCGGAACCCCCGGAACGTCAGGAACGTCCGGACCCCCTGGCCCACCCGGACCCCCGGGGACCATCGGACGCATCCCCGTCCTGGACGTCCAGCCCCTGGTCGACTGCGGCCGGCGCCCCGCCAAATCCGTGGCGGGCGAGACCTTCCAGGTCAGCGCCACCGTCTTCCGCGAGGGCCATGACGCCGTGGCCGCCAATGTGGTCCTCGTCGACCCGGACGGCCGGGAAGGGCCGTGGACCCCGATGCGCGAACTGGCCCCCGGCACCGACCGCTGGGGCGCCGAGGTCACCGCGGACCGCGAGGGCATCTGGACGTACCGCGTGGAGGCCTGGGGCGATCCGGTCTCGACCTGGCGGCACCACGCGGGCATCAAGATTCCGGCCGGGCTCGACACCGAACTCGTCCTGGAGGAAGGCGCGTTGCTCCATGAGCGCGCGGCCGAGAACATACCCAAGCCCCTCAAGGACACCGTCCTCGAGGCGGCCGACGCCCTGCGCGACACCCGGCGCCCGCCGAGCGCCCGGCTCGCGGCGGCGCTGACCCCGCAGGTCAGCGCGGCGCTCGCCGACCGTCCGCTGCGGGAGTTCGTCAGCGCGTCCGCCGACCTGCCCCTCCTCGTGGAGCGCCCGCGCGCCCTCTTCGGCTCGTGGTACGAGTTCTTCCCGCGCTCCGAGGGTGTCCGCGAGAACCCCGACGGCACCTACACCGGCGGCACCTTCGCGACCGCCGCCGAGCGGCTGCCCGCGATCGCCGCGATGGGTTTCGACGTGGTGTACCTGCCGCCGATCCACCCCATCGGGACCACCTTCCGCAAGGGCCGCAACAACACCCTCTCGCCCGAGCCGGACGACGTGGGCGTGCCGTGGGCGATCGGCTCGCCCGACGGCGGCCATGACGCGATCCACCCGGATCTCGGCACGATCGACGACTTCGACGCCTTCGTCGGCAAGGCCCGTGAGCTACGGCTCGAGATCGCCCTCGACTTCGCGCTCCAGTGCTCCCCCGACCACCCCTGGGTGGACAAGCACCCGGACTGGTTCCATCACCGTCCGGACGGCACGGTCGCGTACGCCGAGAACCCGCCGAAGAAGTACCAGGACATCTATCCGATCGCCTTCGACAAGGACATGCCCGGTCTCGTCAAGGAGACGCTGCGCGTCCTGCGGCACTGGATGGACCACGGAGTACGGATCTTCCGCGTCGACAACCCGCATACGAAACCGGTGGTGTTCTGGGAGCGGGTGCTCGGCGAGATCCGCCGCACCGACCCCGATGTGATCTTCCTGGCCGAGGCGTTCACCCGGCCCGCGATGATGCGCACCCTGGCCGCGATCGGCTTCCAGCAGTCGTACACGTACTTCACCTGGCGTAATGAGAAGCACGAACTCGCCGAGTACGCCCAGGAGTTGGCGCGCGAGACGGCGCACTACATGCGCCCGAACTTCTTCGTGAACACGCCGGACATCCTGCACGCGTATCTGCAGGACGGCGGCCGTCCGGCCTTCGAGGTGCGAGCCGTGCTCGCCGCCACCCTGTCCCCCACCTGGGGCGTGTACAGCGGCTACGAGCTGTGCGAAAACGTTCCGGTACGGCCGGGCAGCGAGGAGTATCTGCACTCCGAGAAGTACCAGCTCAAACCGCGCGACTGGGCGGCGGCCGAACGCGAGGGACGGACCATCGCGCCCCTCATCACCCGCCTCAACAGCATCCGCCGCACCAGTCCGGCCCTGCGTCAGCTGCGGCGGATCCACCTGCACGACGTGGACAACGACCAGATCCTCGCGTACTCGAAAACCCATGGCCCGAACACGGTTGTGGTGGTCGTGAACCTGGACCCGCACCACACCCAGGAGGCCACCGTCTCGTTGGACATGCCGCAACTGGGCTTCGACTGGCACGAGTTCACCGCGGTACGCGATGAACTCACCGGCGAGGTCTACCACTGGGGCAGGGCCAACTACGTGCGTCTGGAGCCGGGCCGATCGCCCGCTCACATCCTCACCGTCCTGCGACCGTCCTCGCCGTGAATCGGAGGGTCACCCACATATGATCGTCAATGAGCCCGTCCCGGACACCTTCGAGGACACCCCTGCGAGGGACCGGGACCCCGACTGGTTCAAGCGCGCCGTCTTCTACGAGGTCCTCGTCCGGTCCTTCCAGGACAGCAACGGCGACGGCATCGGCGACCTCAAGGGCATCACCGCCAAGCTGGACTATCTCCAGTGGCTCGGCGTGGACTGCCTCTGGCTGCCGCCGTTCTTCGCCTCGCCGCTGCGCGACGGCGGCTACGACGTCTCCGACTACACCGCCGTCCTGCCGGACTTCGGGGACCTCGCGGACTTCGTCGAGTTCGTGGACGCCGCCCACCAGCGCGGCATGCGCGTGATCATCGACTTCGTCATGAACCACACGAGCGACCAGCATCCGTGGTTCCAGGAGTCGCGCTCCAACCCCGATGGCCCGTACGGCGATTACTACGTCTGGGCGGACGACGACAAGCAGTACCAGGACGCACGGATCATCTTCGTCGACACCGAGACGTCCAACTGGACCTTCGACCCGGTCCGCAAGCAGTACTTCTGGCACCGCTTCTTCTCCCACCAGCCGGACCTCAACTTCGAGAACCCGGCCGTGCAGGAGGAGATCGTCTCGGCGCTGAGGTTCTGGCTCGACCTGGGCATCGACGGCTTCCGGCTCGATGCGGTGCCCTACCTCTTCGCCGAGGAGGGCACCAACTGCGAGAACCTGCCGCGTACGCACGAGCTGCTCAAGCGGGTCCGCAAGGAGATCGACGCGCACTACCCGGACACCGTGCTGCTCGCCGAGGCGAACCAGTGGCCCGAGGACGTCGTCGACTACTTCGGCTCGTTCGAGGAGGGCGGCGACGAATGCCATATGGCCTTCCACTTCCCGGTGATGCCGCGGATCTTCATGGCCGTACGGCGTGAGTCGCGCTATCCGGTCTCGGAGATCCTCGCCAAGACCCCGGCGATCCCGGCCGGCTGCCAGTGGGGCATCTTCCTGCGCAACCACGACGAGCTCACGCTCGAAATGGTCACGGACGAAGAGCGCGACTACATGTACGCCGAGTACGCCAAGGACCCGCGGATGCGCGCCAACATCGGCATCCGCCGGCGGCTCGCGCCGCTGCTCGACAACGACCGCAACCAGATCGAGCTGTTCACGGCTCTGCTCCTATCGCTGCCGGGGTCGCCGATCCTGTACTACGGCGACGAGATCGGGATGGGCGACAACATCTGGCTCGGCGACCGGGACGCCGTACGGACCCCCATGCAGTGGACGCCCGACCGCAACGCCGGCTTCTCTTCCTGTGATCCGGGTCGGCTCTCGCTGCCGACGATCATGGATCCGGTCTACGGCTACCAGGTGACGAACGTCGAGGCCGCGATGTCCTCGCCGTCCTCTCTCCTGCACTGGACGCGCCGGATGATCGAGATCCGTAAGCAGAACCCGGCGTTCGGCCTCGGCTCGTACACCGAACTGCCCTCGTCCAACCCGGCCGTGCTGGCCTTCCTGCGCGAGCACGGCGACGATCTGGTCCTGTGCGTGCACAACTTCTCGCGCTTCCCGCAGCCCACCGAACTCGACCTGCAGGCCTTCAACGGCCGGCATCCCGTGGAGCTGATCGGCGGGGTGCGCTTCCCGGCGATCGGTGAGCTGCCGTATCTGCTCACCCTTGCCGGGCACGGGTTCTACTGGTTCCGGCTGCGGACCGATCCCGCGTAGTTTGGGTGTCCGGGGCGGGTTTGGCATCGCCCGTCCCGGTCACCGGGAAACGGTGGCCTCCCGGTCCGCGAGGCCGTCTCCAGGCACAGCTCCCCCACCCGTACGGGGAAAGGAAGCACGCCATGTCGGAAGCCGTCATCCGCCCGGCCGCCGGGTACGAGAGCGCCCGGCCCGATCTGCTCGCCTCGCTCGATCCCCTGCTGCGCGCCTGGCTGCCGCGGCAGCGCTGGTTCGCGGGCAAGGGGCGGCCGGTCACGGGGTTCTCGCTGGTGGCGTCGACCGAACTGCTGCCGTCCGGGCTGCTGCATCTGCTCGTACGGGCGCAGCAGCCGACCGTGCCCGCGCAAGGAGAGGCCGCCCCGGGGCCCGGCGACTGCTATCAGCTGCTCCTCGGGATCCGCCGCACGCTGCCACCCCATCTGGCCCCGGCCCTGATCGGCCACCCCGAGCACGGGCCGCTCGCCGGGTACGCGGTGTACGAGGGGCTGCACGACCCGCGGGTCGCCACGCTGCTGCTCGAACGGTTACGGACGCCCGGCCGCAGCGGGGTGCTGCGCTTCGAGCTCGCCCCGGGCGCCGATGTGCCGGGCGGCCTTGCACCCCGGACGCTGGGCGCCGAGCAGTCCAACTCCTCGCTGGTGTACGGCGAAAGGTTCATCCTGAAGCTGCTGCGCCGGGTCGTCCCCGGCGTCAACCCCGACCTCGAACTGCCGCTCCTGCTGGCCCGCGAGGGCTGCTCCCGGGTGCCGGCGCCGGCCGCCTGGTGCACCGCGGAGCTCGAAGGCACGGAGCCGCTGACGCTCGGGGTGCTCCAGCCGTTTCTCGCCGGGGCCGAGGACGGCTGGGAGCTGGCGCTGCGGACCCTGGCCAAGGGCGACGACTTCCGCACGGAGGCGCATATGCTCGGCCGGGCCACCGCGGAGGTGCACGCGGCGCTCGCGAGCGCCGCACCGACGGTCTCGCTCGGGCCTCCGCAACGGGAGCAGATCGCGGACGCGATGCTGGAACGGCTGCGGGCCACGGCCCAGGACGTGCCGATGCTGCGGCCCTATGTCCCCTCGCTCGGGGCCGCGTTCGAGGAGCTGCGCGAACTCCCGGACGCAGACGACCTGTTCGCCCAGCGGGTGCACGGCGATCTGCACCTCGGCCAGTGTCTGCGGACGGCCGACGGCTCCTGGAACCTGATCGACTTCGAGGGCGAACCGGCCCGGCCGCTGGCCGAGCGGCGCAAGCCCCAGCCCGCGGTGCGGGACGTGGCGGGCATGCTCCGTTCCTTCGACTACGCGGCGCGCTCGCGCCCCCAGGCTCTCAACTCCGTTCGAGCAGAGGGGACCCCCATGCCGTGGGCGCCCCGGTGGGCCGAGGAGTGCCGGGCGGCGTACTGCGCCGGGTACGCGGCCGGCGGGGGCGGCGATCCGTACGCGTATCCCGCTCTGCTCCGTGCCTTCGAGACCGACAAGGCCGTGTACGAGCTCCTGTACGAAGCCCGCCACCGTCCCGACTGGCTGCCGGTCCCGATGGCGGCGATCCGCAGGCTCTCCCACGACAACTGAACGCCCCCCGTACGACACGTCCGTAAGCCCCCCGAGGAGGCCTCACCCGTGAGTACGCGCCCACCCGAGCCCCAGCCCCCCGAGAAGCCCGTCCGGTCCGCGAAGAGGGGCGCAGGGAAGGCCGCGCCGGACGAGGCGGCCGTTCCCCGGCAGTCGAAGAAGGCGGCCACGAAGAAGGCGGCGACGGGGAAGCCCCCCGTGGGGAAGGAGGCGGTGGCGAAGAAGGCGGCCACGGCCAAGAAGGGACCGGTCGAGGAGACCACGGCGAAGAAGGCGGTGGCGAAGAAGCCCGCCGCCGAGAAGAGCCCCGCCAAGGAGACCGCGACGGCGAAGGCACCCGGCAAGAAGCCCGTCGCGAAGGAGGGCGTCGCGAAGAAGGGCGCCGCGAGGAAGCCCGTCGCCAAGGAGCCCTCCGCCACCACCCCCGCGCTCCCTCTCCCCCCGGCCGTACCCGGCCCCCGCGCCGCCGAGCCCGCGCCCGCCGAACCCACCGTGGCCGTCTCGTCCGCCGCGTCCGGGCCGATCGCGCCCGAACCGCCGCCGCAGGCACCCTCGGCGCTGCCCTTCACGGACCGCGACCGCCTCCTCGCGGGCACCCATCACGATCCGCACTCCGTGCTCGGCGCGCATCCGCACCCCGAGGGTGTGGTGTTCCGTGTGCTGCGTCCGTACGCGCGGCAGGTGACGGTGGCCACCGAAGGCCTGCGGGCCCAACTGGACGACGACGGGGGCGGGTTCTTCTCCGGAGTGCTGCCGCTGCGGTCCGTCCCCGACTACCGCCTGATCGTCTCGTACGAGGACAACGACTTCGAGACCCCCGACCCGTACGGCTTCCTGCCCGCGATCGGCGCGTTCGATCTGCACCTGATCGGCGAGGGCCGCCACGAGGAGCTGTGGACGGTGCTCGGCGCCGAGCCGATGACCCACCAGGACGTGGCCGGCACCCGCTTCACCGTATGGGCGCCCAACGCCCAGGGGGTACGGGTCGTCGGGAACTTCAACTACTGGGACGGCACCGGCTTCCCGCTCAGGTCGCTCGGCTCGTCGGGGATCTGGGAGCTGTTCGTGCCGGGGGTCGGCGAGGGCGAGCTCTACAAGTTCCAGATCACCCGGCCCGACGGCTCGATGACCTTCCGCGCCGACCCGATGGCCCGGCGCACAGAGGTGCCTCCGGCCAACTCCTCGGTCATCCACCGCTCGCACCACGCGTGGGACGACGAGGAGTGGATCACGCGGCGAACCGAGCGGGCCGCGCACGAGAGCCCGTTCTCCGTCTACGAGGTGCACCTGGCGTCGTGGCGCCCGGGGCTCACGTACCGGCAGCTCGCCGAACAACTCCCGGCCTATGTCAAGGACTTGGGCTTCACCCATGTCGAGCTGATGCCGGTCGCCGAGCATCCGTTCGGCGGCTCCTGGGGCTACCAGGTCACCGGCTTCTACGCGCCGACCGCCCGCCTCGGCACACCGGACGACTTCAAGTACCTGGTCGACGCGCTGCACCAGGCCGGGATCGGCGTCCTGATGGACTGGGTGCCCGCGCACTTCCCGCGCGACGACTGGGCGCTCGCGGAGTTCGACGGCCGTCCGCTGTACGAGCACGAGGACCCGCTCCGTGCCGCGCACCCCGACTGGGGCACCCTGGAGTTCGACTACGGCCGAAACGAGGTCCGCAACTTCCTTGTGGCCAACGCCCTGTACTGGTGCGAGGAGTTCCACATCGACGGCCTGCGTGTGGACGCGGTCGCCTCGATGCTCTACCTCGACTACTCCCGCGAACACGGCCAGTGGACGCCGAACGTGCACGGCGGCCGCGAGAACCTGGACGCGGTGGCGTTCCTGCAGGAGATGAACGCGACGCTCTACCGCCGCGTACCGGGCGTCGTGACGATCGCCGAGGAGTCCACGGCCTGGGACGGCGTGACCCGCGCGACCCACCACGAGGGCCCCGGCGGCTTCGGCGGCCTCGGCTTCGGCCTCAAATGGAACATGGGCTGGATGCACGACTCGCTCGGCTATGTGCAGCACGAGCCGGTCCACCGCAAGCACCACCACAACGAGATGACCTTCTCGATGGTGTACGCGTACAGCGAGAACTACGTGCTGCCGATCTCGCACGACGAGGTCGTGCACGGCAAGCGTTCACTGGTGTCGAAGATGCCCGGCGACTGGTGGCAGCAGCGCGCCACCCACCGCGCGTATCTCGGCTTCATGTGGGCACACCCCGGCAAGCAACTCCTGTTCATGGGCCAGGAGTTCGCACAGGGCGCCGAGTGGTCGGAGGCGCACGGGCCCGACTGGTGGCTGCTCGATCCCGGGTACGGGGCCGAGCCGGACCACCGGGGCGTACGGGACCTGGTCCGCGACCTCAACACCGTGTACCGCGCGACGCCGGCCCTGTGGCAGCGCGACACCGATCCCGGGGGCTTCGCCTGGGTGGAGGGCGATGCGGCCGAGGACAACGTCTTCGCGTTCCTGCGCTACGACGCCGAGGGCTCACCCCTGCTCGCCGTGTCCAACTTCTCGCCGGTCGTCCGGCACGACTACCGGCTCGGCGTGCCCGACGAAGTGCCCGCCTGGCAGGAGGTCCTGAACACCGACGCGGCCGCGTACGGCGGCGGCGGTGTGGCCACCCCCGGATCGCTGAAGCCCGACCCCGTGGGCGCGCACGGCCGCCCGGCGAGCCTGCGGCTCGTGCTGCCGCCGCTGTCGACGGTATGGCTGCGGCCGGCGTGAGGAGAGGGCTCCCCCGGTGAGCGGACCGCGTTGATCAGTTGGTGCCGCGCCACCCCTGGAGGAGGAGGGTGACATGGACGGGCGCGTCGGCCGGGTCCAGCGGGGCATGGCCGACGAGCAGGCGGTACCAGAACGGTCCGAAGATCTGGTCGACCGCATAGTCAAGGTCGGTGCCGGCGGGCAGTTCGCCGCGCTCGATCCCTTTCGCCAGTAGCCCGCGGATCACGTCGCGGCGGCTTTCCACCCACTGGCCGAAGGGCTCCGCGAAGGCGGGATCGAGCTGGGCCTCCGCCATCAGGCCGCGAAGTGCCTTGATCCGCACCGGGTGTTCACCGACCCGGTAGAGCTCGGCGACGAACACCGCGAGGTCGCCGGCGAGGGTGCCGGTGTCCGGCGAGGGCATGCGCCGTTCGACGGTCTGCCGGTAGGCGTCCATGACGAGGGTGGGCTTGGACTTCCACCAGCGGTAGATGGTGCTCTTCGCGACATTCGCGCGCCTGGCCACGCCCTCGATCGTGACGCCCTGGTAGCCGACCTCCTCCAGGAGCGCGACGGCCGCGGCGAGCACCGCGTCCTGCGCGTTCTGACTCCGCACCCGCCCGCCGGTGCGGCGGGGGTCGGAGGGCGGGTGGCTGGGGGCGTTCTCGGTGGACACGAGCGTCACCGTAGCAGCGTGATAGCTTCTTATCGAAACGCGACGTAGCGTTTCGATTGAGCGGCTCGGAAGAGCGCCGATGTTGTGGGGGAGAGTCATGAGCACGGTTGTTGTTTCGCACGGATTCGCCATGAACAGCACGGATCACTGGTACCCGTATCTCCAGGCCGAGTTGGGCTCCGCGGGCCACGAGGTGCACGTCCCGCAGCTGCCGAGCCCGCAGGCCCCCTCGGCCGATGGCTGGCTGGAGGCCCTGACCGCACAGACCGCGCAGGCCCCGGCCGCCGACACCGTCCTGGTGGGGCACAGCCTCGGCGGGGTCAATGTGCTGCGCCTGCTGCAGCAGCATGACGTCGAGGCCGAGGGGCCCTACGCCGGAGTGGTCCTGGTCGCCTCGATGGCGGGTGAGGTCGGCTACGACGCCCTGGCTCCGTTCTTCGAGCCGGACTTCGACTGGGCCCGCATCCGCCGGGCCGCCAAGTCCTTCCGGATTCTGCACGCGGCGGACGACCCGGTCACGGGGGCGGCCACCAGCGAGCACATCATGAAGTTCGTGACCGAACTGGGCGCCACGGCCACCGTCCCGGCCGAAGGCGGCCACTTCCCCAGCACCGACGGCACGCGGACCCAGCTGCCCGAGGCGCTCCGGTTGGTCCAGGACGCCCTGCGGAGCTGAAGCCGACAACCTGACGCCTGCCGTACGGAGCGGCACCGAGGTCGCGCGCACATGCGCCGCCCCGGTGCCGCGGGCGGGTGCCACGGGAGGCGCCCGGCCTCAGAACCCGTCCTCGCTCAGCTCCGTGATCCCGGCGTACAGCCGGCTCCACAGTTCGCCGCTCGGGGTGCCCAGCTCGAACAGACCCGGGGCAAGCTCCTCCATCTCCGCCAAGTACACCTGGGCCAGCTCCTCCTGGTCGCCCTCGTCGGGATACGGGTGCCAACAGGCGTTGCGGTAACGGTGGATCGCCTCCAGGCAGCGGGTGAAGACGTCCAGGTCGGGTGCGATCCGGATCAGGAAGGGCTGCCCGCTGCCGCTCGGCGTGGTCGTCCTGGTCCATATGTGGACGGAGCCTTCGCTGCGGTGCAGATACACCTTGCCGTAGTCGATCCCGGCGAAGGCCAGCAGGTCCGCGGCCGTGACGCCCGCCGGCAGCCCGTCCTCGGACAGGTCGCCCTCGGCGGGCGGCAGCCAGGCGTCGAGCGCGTTCAGCCGGAACCGCCCGCCGTGGCAGGCCCAGTGCGTGGGCACCCCGACGTCCCGCAGGAACGCCCGGGTCCCGGCATGCTCGACGCCGGCCGGCAGCTCCTCCTCGGGGATCCTCCGCACCCGCTTCTCGCCGAAGGACTCCACGAGGCGGGCGGTGGTGAGCGAACCCATGGGGCGTACCGGGCTGGGCGCGGGGCCGGGCGAACCCTCCTCGGCCGAGGACCAGTCGTTCTCGCCGCGCGGCCAGTCCGCGAGCACCTTCGGGTCCGTCTCGATCAGCGCGATACCGTGCACGCTCTGCACGAGATGCCGCGTCCGGCCGTCGACGACCCGGACGCTCCACGAGTTCTCCCAGCACTCGGGGGCGGCGAGCTCCAAGTCGATCAGGTCCGGAACGTCGTCCGCCGGATTCTCCCAGGGTGTGGACGTCAGCGCGTCGGCGTCCGGTGCGGGGACCTGGCGGCCCGTCGCCTCGTCCAGCCAGAGCCGCGACCTGCCGAAAAACGTACGGACTTCGAGCAGGATCTCGTCCCCGTATCCATGACGATCCTCGACCCCGTCGTAGCCGGTCAGACTCGGCTGCGCCACAAACCCGTTCACCGGCCGCCACCAGGCCCAGACCGTCCGCCACGGCATTCCCGGCTCGGCGGCGGCGATCCGCTCGGCGTAGGCGTGCTCGCCGAGCATCTTCGCGGCGAAGTGCAGCCAGGAGGCGAACTCGGCGCGCGGCACGTCCGCGCCGCCGAAGACCGCCTCGGCCTGGAGGAAGATCTCCCGCCCCGTCCCGGCTCCCCCGCCGTCGAGGTGCTCGCGCACGGCTGCGCGTTCGGCGTCGAGCAACTTCCGAGGATCTTCCAGGACTTCGTTCAGGAGTTCGGTCATGCCCGCATGCTGTCATCCGGGTCTGACATCGCCCCGGCCGGGAGACGGAGGCCGGACGGCATCGCCGCCGGCCGGACCACGCCTCCCGCTACGACAACGCCCGCAGCCCGTCCGGCAGTTCGGCGCTGTGCAGCACGCCCAGCGTCTGCGTGGCCCGGGTGAGCGCCACGTACAGATCCGAGGCATGCAACGCTCCCGGCTCGACCACGAGGACGGAGTCGAACTCCAGGCCCTTCGACTGCCGTGCGTCGAGCAGCACCACGCGGTGCGTCAGGTCCGGGGCGCCGCCGGGCGTCACCCCCGGCAGATGCGCGGCCAGCTCCCTGTGGAGCTCGCGCGGGGCGATGACCGCGAGGCGGCCCTCCTCGGGCAGGAACTCGGCCACCAACTCACCCGTACGCGAGGCGAGTTCCGACGCCGATACGGAGACGAACCGCGGCGCCACGCCCGTCGACCGCACCGAACGCGGCGGTTCGAGGCCCGGGTGGATGCTGCGCAGCACGGCCGCGGCGAGGTCCATCACCTCGGACGGAGTGCGGTAGTTGACGCGCAGCCGTACATGCTCGAAGCGGTCGCCCACGTACGGCGCGAGGATCGAGGACCACGAGCCGAGCGCCGCGGCGTCCCCGGTCTGCGCCGGATCGCCCACCAGCGTCATCGACTTGGTGGGCGAGCGCCGCATCAGCAGCCGCCACGCCATCGCCGACAGCTCCTGCGCCTCGTCCACGATGATGTGCCCGAAGGCCCAGGTCCGGTCCGCCGCGGCCCGCTCGGCGGCGCTGCGCAGATCTTCCTCCTCCTGACGCTCGGCCATCCGCTCGGCGTCGATGATGTCGTGCGCGGAGAGCACCTCGGCGGCGTCCTCGTCGAGCTCCTCCTTGTCCTCGAACTCATAGGTACGCGAGGCGAAGGACATGTCGAGCACGCCCTGCGCGTACTCGATCCGCCGCTGCCGCTCGGCTTCCTGGCGGGCCCGCTCGGCGGAGTCGTCCACGCCGAGCAGTTCCGCGGCCTCGTCGAGCAGCGGGATGTCGGCGGCGGTCCAGGGCCCGCCGGTGCGCCGGATCAACTCGGCGTCGGCGTCCGTGAGATACCCGACCGGGTCGGCGAGGAACTCCCGTACGAGCTGCTGCGCGGTCATCTCCGGCCACAGGTCCGCGACGGCGCTGTGCACCGCTGCGCTGGTCGCGACGTCCTTGCCCAGCTGGGCGATGTCGTCGGGACCGAGCAGGTTCGGGCCGCCGAACGGATCCGCGCCGATGCGCTCGACGAGCTGCTCGGTCAGGGCGTCGATGATCCGGAACGCGAAGTACGGCCGGGCCAGATTGTGCGGCAGCCGCATCTCGCGCGCGGCCGTCCGCGCCTCCTCGGCCATCGCGCGGTCGAGGAGCAGCGTGCCGTGGTCCTCGTGGTCGATCTCCAGGACCGTGTCGGGCACGGACTGGCGATCGCGTACGTACGAAGCGAGGACCTCCGCCATCGCGGCCCGGCCCTTCACCTCGGCCGCTTCCTGGGTGTCCTCGCCGGTCGCCTTCACCCCGGGAAAGAGCTCACCGACCGTCGCGAGCAGCACCCCGGTCTCACCCAGCGAGGGCAGCACCTCGCCGATGTAGCCGAGGAAGGCCGGATTGGGTCCGACGATCAACACGGCGCGCTTGGCGAGCAGTTCACGCTGCGCGTACAGCAGATACGCGGCCCGGTGCAGCGCGACCGCCGTCTTGCCGGTGCCGGGCCCGCCCTCCACCACCAGGACACCCTGGTGCGGTGCGCGGATGATCCGGTCCTGTTCGGCCTGGATGGTCTGCACGATGTCGCCCATGCGCCCCGTACGCGCGGCGTTGAGGGCGGCGAGCAGCACGGCGTCGCCGTTGGGGTCCTCGAAGCCGGTGCGCTCCTCGTCGCTCAGGTCGAGGATCTCGTCGTGCAGCGCGACGACCTCATGCCCCTGCATGGTGATGTGCCGGCGGCGGCGCAGACCCATCGGCACATGGCTGGTCGCGAGATAGAAAGGCCGGGCGACATCGGCACGCCAGTCGATCAGAATCGGGGTCCGCTCTGCGTCCTCGGCGCGGATTCCGATACGGCCGATGTGAAAGTTGTCCCGTTCCTCGACCAGATTGTCGGGGTGATTGAGATCAATGCGCCCGAAGACCAGTCCGTTCTCCACACCGTTCAGCTCGGCGACCAGACGACCCTTCTCGATGACCGCGACATCGCGCTCGAGCCGCGCCTGCCGCCCGGTCCCGACCTGCGCAAGCGCCGACTCGGCGGACTGCTCGGCCGCCGCCTGGAGCTGCCCGAGACGCGCATACACACGGGCCACGAATTCCTGCTCGCTTCGCAGCTCTTCGGACGTTGACAATTCGACTCCTCGCGCGATATGGTGTGTTCGTTGGGCCTCCGCGAGAGGCCCCTTTCTGTGCGCACAGAAACACTCAATATACGCGCGGAAATACCCCGGCTGCAAACAGTCCGGGGCTTTTTTGTTTCCGCTCACGCCCTCCGGCTCAGCCGCGCACGTGCAGCCCGAATCCCGTCCGGCCCGCGGGCTCCAGGCCCTCCTTCAGCTGCAGGGACGGAAGCTCGTAGTCACCGAAGTTCTGCCGGCGGAACGGGATCGGCTCGGTCGCCTCCAGAGTGAGCAGCCGCTCCTTCCACGCCTTGGCGACGTCCCCGAACTCGTCGTCGGTCATCCGGTCGGTGCCGTACAGGACGAAGGGCGGCAGCGACTCGATGCCCGGGTAGTAGAGGATCCCGTGTTGGATCGGGAACAACAGATCGTCGATGGGCCCGTTGATGCCGCGAGGGCCGTAGTGCGCTTCCGGGCCGCCGACGGTCACCGACAGCAGGGCCCGCTTGCCCGCGAGGGTGCCTTCGCCGTACCGCTCGCCGTACTTGGTCTCGCTGTGCTCGCCGACGCCGTACGCGAAGCGGTAGGTGAACACCCGGTCCACCCAGCCCTTGAGGATGGCCGGCATCGAGTACCACCACAGCGGGAACTGGAAGATGACCGTGTCCGCCCACAGCAGCTTCTCCTGCTCGGCGCGGACGTCCGCGGCGAGCGTGCCGTGCTCGAAGGCACGGCCCGAGTCGGCGGGCACTTTGAGGCGGCTCTTCGCGTCGGGGCCGTAGTCCTCGGCGTCCCCCGCCGCCTTCCCGTTCATCGCGGTCAGGGCGCTCCCTACAGGTCGCTCACCCGCACCTCGTGCCCGGCGCCCTCCAAGGTGGACACCGCGAGATCCTTGAGGGAGCTGTTGAGCGACCGGGGCTCGGGGTGGGCGTGGACGATCAGCGTCTTCATGAGAACTCCCTGGCTTCGAACGCATCGGATGCTGCGTGTGCTGCGGATGCTGCGGATCGGATGCTTCGATCCTGGACGCTGCGGCGCCGGGTGTTCAGGGACGCCCTTTCCGTAGGACGGGACTTCCTGGTACTGGCAGGGCCACCTTCAAGAGCAAGCGCGAGCCCATACTTGAAGGCATGGACGATCACACGGAACTCGGAGCGGCGGAGGATCTGGCGGGCTTTCTGCGGACGCGGCGCTCCCGGGTCGACCCGGCGGCCGTCGGCATCCCCACGGACAGCCGTCGGCGGGTCGCCGGGCTGCGCCGCGAGGAGGTCGCGCACCTGTCCGGAGTGAGCGTCGACTACTACGTACGCCTGGAGCAGGGCCGCGCCACGCAGCCCTCCGAGCAGGTGCTCGACGCGCTCGCCCGCGTGCTCGGCCTGGACGAGACCGAGCGCGAGCACCTCGACCGGCTCGCGCGGCAGCGCCGCCGCCGTGCGAAGGCGCCGGCCGGGCGGATCCGTCCCGAGCTGCTGCGCGTGCTCGACCTGGTGACCGGCGCACCCGCGCTGATCATGGACCATCGCCTGGACGTACGCGCCGGGAACCGTCTCGCCGAGCTGCTCTACGGGCGGCCGGCGGAGGGCCTGAACACCGCCCGGCACATCTTCCTCGAGGAGGCCGAACGCGGTCTGTACGCGGACTGGGAGCAGTGCACCCTCGACGTGGTCGGACATCTGCGCCTGTCCGCCGGACAGTACCCGGACGACCCCCGACTCGCCTCGCTGATCGGCGAGTTGGCGATGGGCAGCGAGCGGTTCCGCCGGCTGTGGGCACGTGCGGATGTGCGGGCCCGCACCCATGGCCGCAAGGCCTACCGGCATCCGCTGGTCGGGCTGCTCGAACTGCACCAGGAGAACTTCGCGCTGCCCGACGCCCCGGGCATGGAGCTCATCGTGCTGTCCGCACCTCCCGGCAGCCCCACCGAGGACGGGCTGCGGCTGCTCGCGGGGCTGAGTGCGGACGGTGGCGAGGTGCGGCGAGCGCGGCCGGCCGCCAAGGACCGCCGGGCCGCCGGAAGTTGAGCGGCCCGGGGCGCGGCGCGCCCCGGGCCCCGACGCTCAGCGGTCAGACCACATCCGCCAGCTCGGCGAGCAGCTTGCGCTTGGGGCGGGCGCCGACCACCTGCCACACCGGCTCGCCGCCCTTGAACACCATGAGCGTGGGCATCGACAGGACGCCGTACGCCGTCGTCGTACCGGGGTTGGCGTCCACGTCCAGCTGCACCACCTTCAGGCGCTCGCCCTCCTCGCGGGCGATCTCACTGAGCACGGGTGCCAGCTGACGGCAGGGTCCGCACCATGACGCCGTGTACTCGACGAGCACGGGCAGCTCCGCCTTCAGCACCTCCTGCTCGAAATCCGCGTCGGTCACCTCGGGCACGCCTTCTGCCTTCACCACGGTCCTCACCACCCCTTATCACCTGTAGATGTCGTGTCGTTCCCTGCGGATGCCGTCGCATCGGCCAGCTCGCACAGCGGATCAGGACCGCCGGGCGTCCCGGCCTCGGCCGCGAGCCGGGCCCGCGCCCGCTCGGCGCGCTCCAGCTGGCCGCGCACCTTCGTCCGTACGGACTCGAGCTCGCCGATCAGCGCGTCGAGTTCGTCGAGCTTGCGCCGGTAGACCGCCAGCGAGGCGGGGCAGGAGTCGCCCTCCGGGTGCCCGGCCCGCAGACACTCCACGAACGGCCGGGTCTCCTCGAGCCCGAACCCGAAGTCCTGCAGCACCTTGATCTGCTCGACAAGCCGCAGATCGCTGTCGTCGTACGCCCGGTACCCGTTGCTGCCCCGCCGTGCGGGCAGCAGCCCCCGTGACTCGTAGTACCTGAGCGTCCGCGTGGTGGTCCCGGCCCGCTCGGCCAGCTCGCCGATTCGCATGGATACGACGGTAATCCTTGACCCCGACGTCAAGGAAAGCGGCCACCGGGGATACGTCCGCGGGTACGTCCGCGGGTTTCATGATCGGATCGCCAACAAAGCCTGGCCAAGGGCCAGTTGACCTGGCACAGTGATCTCCGGCCCCACCCCCCAGCTCCCCTCAGTGGAGGCCTTTCCGCATGTCAAGCACTATCAAGCGCCGCATCGCCGCGGCCGGCACTCCCCTCGTCACACTCGTCGCGCTCGGGGCACTCGGCGCGGGCACGGCCAGTGCGCAGGGCGTGAGCCCCGCGGCCCTCGCCTGTCCGTCCGGCTATCTCTGCGTACAGGTTCCGGGCCAGGTCCTGCCGACGAACATCGCGCCCGGGCTGCCGTACAGCTTCAGCAAGCCGGTCGATCTCGTGACGTACACGAACAACTCCGACGCGACCTTCTGTGTCGACGCCGACCGCAACTTCGCGATCGTGCCCGGCGCATCGGGCGACGGGTCCGTCCACACGAGAGCCGTGCGCATCACCACGGTTCCCGCAGCCGACGCCTGCCCGCTCCTTCCCTGATCCCGGCTCGGAGGCCCACATGATGCGACACAAGACCGGACTGCGGATCGCAGCCGCCCTGTCCACCGCCGCCGCGCTCGGCGCCCTGACCGGCACACCGGCCGGTGCGGCGACCGACTCGGCCAAGGCCGTGCCCTGTCAGCAGGGCTATGTCTGCTACGTCGAGTACGGGGAGTTCGTCAGCGAACGGATCGCCCAGGGCGAGTCCCGTACGTTCGACCCGGCCATCACCATCACGGACATCACCAACTGGACGACGATGGGGTACTGCATCAGCGGCAACCCCAACACCGGCCTCGCGCCCGGCAGATCGCTGACGGTCACCCAGACCATCACGGCCATCCGCGCGGTCCCGGCCGGTGGGGCGTGCGCCACGTGATGACCTGAGTCCCTGCCGCCGGTCAGGCCCTGCATCGGCCTGACCG
>NZ_JAEIMH010000002.1:113701-117896 GCF_016464295.1 Streptomyces sp. N35
CGCCCCCGCCCCGCCGCCCGCCCCCCGGAGAGGCTGCGGGGGGGGGGCGGCTGCCGCCGGTGGGTCGACTGCCGCCGGTGGGTCGACGGCGTACCGTGACCCGATGGACTCAGCGCACGACGCTCCCGCAGCTCCCGAAGCCCTGAACGCTCAGGACCAGGAACTCGTCGACACCGCCGTCGAGCTGGCGGAGCGGGCGTGCAGGGGGGACAACCACACGGTCGCGTCGGCCGCACGCGCTGCCGACGGCCGGATCGTCTCGGGTGTGAACGTGTACCACTTCACCGGCGGCCCCTGCGCCGAACTGGTCACGATCGGGGCGGCCGCGACGGCCGGTGCGTACGAGCTGACCACGATCGTGGCGGTCGGCGACGGCGGCCGCGGGGTCATCGCCCCGTGCGGCCGCTGCCGTCAGGTGCTGCTCGACTACTTCCCGCGGATCCGGGTGATCGTGCCGACCGGGCCCGGGGCCGTGGAAGCCGTTCCCGTACGGGAGTTGCTGGCCCATGCGTACGTGTGGCACGACCACCAGGAGTGACAGGGCGCGGGGTCAGACGCCCGCGCGTTCCCGTACCGCCTCCGCCGCCTGCACCCGCTCCGCCTTCCCGCGGCGCGGCAGCAGCACCGCCACGAGCAGCGTGCCGACCCCGAGGATCACCGCGCCGACCAGGCTGGTGTGCGCCACCGCGTCCGAGAACGCCGAGCCGACCGCGTCCGCCATCCGACCGGCCCCGTGGGCGAGTTGGTCGGCCTGGGCCTTGAGCTGAGCGGCCTGCTCGGGCGTCGCGGCCCGCGCCGCCTTGCCGGCGAGGGCCCGCGCCTGCTCGCCGATGCCCTGCGCGACGCCGTAGCCCGCGCCGACCGAGTCCTGGGCGGTGGTCAGCGCGTCACCGGGGAGCTTCGTGCCGGCCGTCGCGTCGGCGAGCCGCGAGGAGTAGGTGCCCGCGAGCACCGAGCCGAGGATCGCGATGCCGAGCGAGCCGCCGAGTTCGAGCGAGGTGTCGTTGACGGCTCCGCCCACTCCCAGCTCCGCCTCGGGGAACGAGCCCATGATCGCGTCCGTACAGGGCGAGAGCGCGAGCCCGATGGAGGTGCCGAGCAGGATCAGCGGCAGTACGAACGTGCCGTACGAGGACGCCGCGTCCACCTGCGTGAGCAGCGCGAGCGCCGCCGTGCCGCCGACCATGCCCGCGGTCACGGTGACCCGCATGCCCAGGCGCGGGGTCAGGTAGCCGGTAAGCACCGAGCCGACGAAGACCGCGCCGGCCAGGGGCAGCATGCGGATGCCGGTGTCGAGCGCCCCGTATCCGAGGACGAACTGCAGATGCTGCGTGAGGAAGTAGAAGGCGCCGAAGACCGCGAGGAAGAAGAGGGCGACGGCGAGGTTGGAGCCGGCGAAGCCGCGGTGCGCGAAGCGGCGGACGTCCAACACGGGCTTGGGGTGGCGCAGTTCCCAGACGATGAAGAGGACGAGGCCGACGGCGGCGACGACCGCCGCCGTGACGGCGTTGACGCCCCAGCCGAAGTGCGGGCCCTCGATGATCATGTAGACGAGGGCGCCGATCCAGATCACGGACAGGACGCCGCCCACGTAGTCGATGCGGTCGTGGTGGTCGGCCTTCGACGGCGGTACGAGGACGAGCGCGCCGATGATCGCGAGCGCGGCGATCGGCACGTTGATCAGGAAGGTCGAGGCCCAGCCGTGGTGCTCGAGGAGCAGCCCGGCGACCAGCGGTCCGGCCGCGATCGCGATGCCCGCGGTGGCCGTCCACATCACGATGGCCTTGGCGCGTTCCTTCTTGGGGAAGGTCGCGGCGAGCAGCGAGAGGGTCGCGGGCATGATCATGGCCGCACCGACGCCCATCACGGCACGGGCCGCGATCACTCCGGTCGAGCTGTCCACGAGCGAGCCCGCGACCGCGCCGCCGCCGAACACGACGAGGCCGAGGATCAGGGCGCCGCGGCGGCTGTACTTGTCGCCGATCGCGCCGAGCAGCAGCATCAGGGCGGCGTACGGAACGGTGTAGCCGTCGATGACCCACTGCAGATCGGCGCTGCTCAGGCGCAGGGACGTGGTCATGTCCGGGGCCGCGACGGTCAGGGCCGTGTTCGCCATGACGATGATCAGCAGGCTCAGGCAGAGCACGCCCAGGGCCCACCAGCGACGGGCGTACGGCCCGTCCATCTTCTCCACGGGCTCCTTCATGACCAGCCGCATGACTCGGGCCGCCTTTCCGCTCCACCGATTTGCACACTGCTGTGCAACTACACAGCCTTGTGCAATTTACGCCACTGCACAGGACTGTGCAAAATGGAGGGATGACCCAGGACCGCGTCAGTCGCGCCGACAGCAACCGCCGCCGCATCCTCGATGTCGCGCGCACCGAGCTGCTGCGCGATCCGGATGCCTCCATGGACCAGATCGCGCGCGCCGCGGGCGTCGTACGGCGCACGGTGTACGGGCACTTCCCGAGCCGTGAGGCGCTGATCATCGCCATCGCGGACGGGGCGATCGAGGCCATCGGCGAAGCCCTGGCCGCCGAGCCCGCGGACGGCGGCGACGACCCGGCCGGCACGCTGGCCCGGCGCACCCTCGCGGTCTGGCAGGTCGCCGACCGCTACCGCCTGCTTGTCTCGCTGGCCCAGCGCAGTGGCGCGATGGAGGACATCAGGGACCGGCTGGCACCGCACCGGGATCAGCTGACGGAGCTGCTCCGACTGGGCCTGGCACAAGGGGTGTTCAGCTCACCGCTGCCTGCCGCCGCACTCGCCCTCGTACAGGAGCAGGTGCTCTTCGGCCTGATGCAAGCGGTCAACGACGGGCACCTCGACGCACGGAAGGCGGGTCCCGCCGCCGCGGTCACCAGTCTGACCGCGGCGGGAGTACCCGCCTCCGGGGCGACCGCACTGGTCGCCGGACTCTCCTGAGCGACACCGCTCAGGACGAGGTCGCCGGACCCTCCTGAACGACACCGCTCAGGACGAGGTCGCCGGACCCTCCTGAACGACACCGCTCAGGACGAGGTCGCCGGACCCTCCTGAACGACACCGCTCAGGACGAGGTCGCCGGACCCTCCTGAACGACACCGCTCAGGACGAGGTCGCCGGACCCTCCTGAACGACACCGCTCAGGACGAGGTCGCCGGACCCTCCTGAACGACACCGCTCAGGACGAGGTCACACGCAGCACCAGGGCCGCCACGGCGAGGACCGCGAGCACCGCCGCGGGCGCGAACGTGTAGTCCTTGACGCGCAGATGGGCGATGACCGCCCCGATGAAGTAGAGCACCACGCCCACCGCGGCCGCCGCCCCGATGAACGGGACCGCGAGCCCGGCGAGCAGCCCCAGCGCGCCCGCCGCCTTCAGCGACGCGAGCCGTGGCAGCCAGGAATCGGGGACGCCCACCTTGCCCATCGAGTCCGTGATGGCGGGGTTGCGGGCGAAGGTGAAGGTCGCGGACGCGGCCAGGACGAGGGCGAGCAGGACACCGACGATCACGTAGGCGAGAAACATGAGCACTCCAAGGTATTCGAGCGCCCTCAACCGTAGAGGGCCCGATATCGTTGAAGGCTATCAACGATTTAGCGCACTCCACAATAGAGGCCCTGCTACGGTGTGGGTATGGCAGCCCGAGAGGTCACACAGGAGTCGGCCGGCCCGTCCTCGCGCACGTCCGCCGAGCCGGAGTACCGCCCCGCCTTCCTGCTCGCGTACCACGGCAACATCACCGACGGGCTGATCCGCAAAGCCGTCGCCACGGCGGGCCTGATCCCCCGGCAGGTGGCCGTGCTGCAGCTGCTGACGGACGGGCCGGTCTCCCAGAAGGCCCTCGTCGACGGGCTCGGCGTCGACCCGAGCGTCCTCGTCGCGCTGCTCAACGGTCTGGAGAACGACAACCTCATCGAGCGCAGGCGCGACCCAGCCGACCGGCGCCGGCATATCGTGGAGATCACCCCGGAAGGCGCCGAGCGGCTACGCAAAGCGGACGCCGCCCTCGACATGGTGGAGCGCGAGCTGTTCGGCGACCTGTCCGAGCGCGAACTCGCCTCGCTGCGCCGGATCCTCGACAAACTCCGCACGTCACCGGAGCACTTCACCTGCGGCGAGTAGCACGCACCCCACCACTCCATGCCGAACGCACGGAAGGACGGGGGCGGGGCTGGGGCCCGGCGTTCCTGTGTGGGCGGGCGGGTG
>NZ_JAEIMH010000002.1:117906-136464 GCF_016464295.1 Streptomyces sp. N35
GGCCGCCGCCGCGGCCCGAGGGCCCAGCGCGGCCCCAGTGCTTCCGTATGTGTACGGCTGCGTACGGCTGCGTGCGGCTCCGCGCAGCCGCGTACGGCGTGCGGCGTACGGCGGGCGGCGTGCGGCGTGCGGCGTGCGGCGGGCTGATCAGACCGCCGCGCCCTCCTTCTCGCCGCTCTTCTGCAGCGGCACACCGTCCCCGGCCGGAGCCGCCCCGTGTCCGTCGTCGAGCAGCGTGCGCTCGTCGAACGGGGCGCGGCCGGACAGCACCTCGTCGACGCGAGTGCGGTCGATCTCCTTGGTCCAGGTGCCGATGAGGACCGTGGCCACCGCGTTGCCCGCGAAGTTGGTCAGGGCGCGGGCCTCGCTCATGAAGCGGTCGATGCCGACGATCAGGCCGATGCCGTCCACCAGGGCGGGCTTGTGCGACTGCAGACCGCCGGCCAGCGTCGCGAGGCCGGCGCCGGTGACACCGGCGGCGCCCTTCGAGGCGACGAACAGGAAGAGGAGGAGCGGGATCTGCTCGCCGATCGACATCGGCGTCCCCATGGCGTCGGCGACGAACAGCGAGGCCATGGTCATGTAGATCATGGTGCCGTCGAGGTTGAAGGAGTAGCCGGTCGGGACGGTGATGCCGACCACGGGCTTGCTGATGCCCATGTGCTCCATCTTCGCGATGAGGCGCGGCAGCGCCGACTCGGAGGAGGAGGTGGACAGGATCAGCAGGAACTCACGGCCCAGGTACTTGAAGAGCGTGAGGATGTTGAGGCCGGCGACCATCCGCAGGAGCGCGCCGAGCACGAGGAAGATGAAGAGCACGCAGGTGATGTAGAAGCCGAGCATCAGGACGGCCAGGGACTTGAGCGCGTCGAGACCGGCGGAGCCCGTGACGGCGGCGATGGCGCCGAAGGCACCGATCGGCGCGGCCCACATGATCATGGCGAGGACGCGGAACACCAGGCGCTGGATGTGCTCGACACCGCGCAGGATCGGCTGGCCGGCGTCGCCCATGGCCTGCAGCGCGAAGCCCGAGAGCAGCGCGATGAGCAGGGTCTGCAGCACCTCGCCGCCGGTGAAGGCGGAGACGAACGTGGTCGGGATGATGCCGAGCAGGAACTCGACGGTGTCCTTGGCCTCGGCGTCGACCTGCTCATGGCCGGTCGCCGCGACCGAGTCGGTCACCGCGAGACCCGTACCGGGGTCGATGATGTTGCCGACGACCAGACCGATGGCGAGCGCCACCATCGACATGGCGGTGAAGTAGAGCAGCGCGATACCGCCGACGGCACCGACCTTGGCGGCCTTCCGTACGGAACCGATACCGAGCACGATCGTGCAGAAGATGATCGGCGAGATCATCATCTTGATCAGGTTCACGAAGCCGGTGCCGATGGGCTTCAGCTCCACGGCGACACCCGGTGCGGCGAAGCCGACCGCGATACCGAGCACCACCGCCACGATCACCGCGATATAGAGATAGTGAGTTTTGTCCCGCTTGCCTGTCGTCGTGGCTGCCACGGTGCCTCCCTGCACTTACGGCTCAAGTCCCGCCGGCCCGGTCCGTCCCCTGTGCGGCCCGGGCGTTCGGGGGCTTGCCCCGGCGGCGGTCGGTGTGAATATCCATCAGGCCGTGACCGGGGTCACCCTTGCGTACATTTAGTTCGCGCTTATCTCCGCAGGCAGACTGGGGCCATGCCCCGGATACCCAAGCCGCGCTCGCTCGCGGGCCAGCTCTTCGCCATGCAGGTCGTGCTCGTCGCGGTCGTCGTGGCCGGGTGCGCCGTGTTCGCGTACGTCACCGCGCACCGCCAGGCGGAGAGCGCGGCCGTACGCCAGGCGACGGCGGCGGCGCGCGCGGTGGCCGACTCGCCTTCCGTGCGGGAAGCGATCAGCGGGGACCGGCCGACGATGTTCCTGCAGCCGTACGCGGAGGACGTACGCGAGGACGCAGACGTGGACTTCGTGACGATCATGGACCCCAAGGGCATCCGCTGGACGCATCCCAACACCGAGCACATCGGCGACAGGTTCCTCGGGCACATCGGGCCCGCGCTCGACGGCAGGACCTTCTCCGAGACGTACACGGGAACGCTCGGCCCCTCCGTCCGGGTCGTCACGCCCGTCCAGGACCGGGGCCGGATCGTCGGCCTGGTCAGCGCCGGCATCAAGATCGAGGAGATCGACGACCAGGTGCAGCGCCAGCTCACCGGTCTGCTCGCGGTCGCACTCGGCGCCCTCGCGCTCGGCGGCCTCGGCACGTACGTGATCAACGCCCGGCTCCGGCGGCACACGCACGGCATGAACGCCGCCGAGCTCAGCCGCATGCACGACTACCACCAGGCCGCGCTGCACGCCGTGCGCGAAGGCCTCCTCATGCTCGACGGACAGCGCAGGATCGCACTGCTCAACGACGGGGCGCGCGAACTCCTCGGCGTGCGGGGCGAGGTGGTCGGCCTGAACATCGCCGACCTCGGTCTGCCCGCCCCGCTCACCGGCGCCCTGCTCGCCACCGAGCCTCGCGTGGACGAGGTGCATCTGACCGCGGACCGCGTGATCGTCGTCAACACCTCACCGGTCTCCGGCGGCGAGCAGCGCGGCACCGTCGCGACCCTGCGCGACCACACCGAACTGCAGGCCCTGACCGGCGAACTGGACCACGAGCGCGGCTTCACCCAGGCGCTGCGCTCCCAGGCGCACGAGGCCGCGAACCGGCTGCACACCGTGGTCTCCCTGATCGAGATGGGCCGCGCCGAAGAGGCCGTCGACTTCGCCACGGCCGAGCTGGAACTGGCCCAGGCGCTCACCGACCAGGTGGTCACCGCGGTCGGCGAACCGGTGCTCGCGGCGCTGCTCCTCGGCAAGGCCGCGCAGGCCAACGAGCGCGGGGTCGAGCTCGAGGTCTCCCCCGACAGCCGTCTTGACGACGGGCTGCTTCCGGATACGCTGCCCGCCCGTGACCTGGTCACCGTGCTCGGCAATCTGATCGACAACGCCGTGGACGCGGCGACCGGCACCCCCGGCGGCGCGGTGACCGTCACGGCGGTGGTGGTCCGGGGCGAGCTGCTTCTGAACGTGTCCGACAACGGGCCCGGCGTCCCCGCCGACGCGGATGTGTTCGCGCGCGGCTGGTCCGGCAAGGGCCCGGGCCGGGGTCTCGGCCTCGCGCTCGTCCGGCAGACGGCCCACCGCCACGGCGGCACGGTGGCCATGACCGAATCCCCGGACGGGGGCGCCGAGTTCACCGTCCGGCTGCCGCTGAAGAAAGAGGTACGGGTGTGAGCGAGCCGATCCGTGTGCTCGTCGTCGAGGACGATCCTGTGGTCGCCGACGCGCATGTCATGTACGTCAACCGGGTCCACGGCTTCCAGGCGGTCGCCAAGGCGCACTCCGGTGCGCAGGCCCGCCGCGTCCTCGAGCGCACCCCCGTCGATCTGCTGCTCCTCGACCTCTACCTGCCCGACGGGCACGGTCTGCAGCTGGCCCGCAGCCTGCGCGCGGCCGGCCATCAGGCCGATGTGATCGCGGTGACCTCGGCCCGCGATCTGGCCGTGGTGCGCGAGGGCGTCTCGCTGGGCGTCGTGCAGTACGTGCTCAAGCCGTTCACGTTCTCGACGCTGCGCGACCGCCTCGTACGGTATGCGGAGTTCCGTACGGCGGCGGGCGAGGCCTCCGGCCAGGACGAGGTCGACCGTGCGCTGGCCTCGCTGCGCGCACCCCGCCCCGCGTCGCTGCCCAAGGGGCTCAGCGCCCCGACCCTTGACCGGGTGATCACCACGCTGCGGGCGGTGCCCGAGGGCCTGAGTGCCGCGTCGGCCGCCGAGTCGGCGGGGCTCTCGCGCATCACGGCCCGGCGTTATCTGGAGCATCTGGTCGAGTCGGGCCGCGCGGTGCGGGCTCCGCAGTACGGGCAAGTGGGGCGGCCCGAGCTGCACTATCGCTGGGTGACGATCTGAGCGCCCGGTGAGCGGGCGGTCAACTCGCCCTCGTCATAACAACGTTGTCACGGAACCGATCTCGGCGGGCGCACGGGCATTGACCCTCGGTGAACAACGACCGTACGTTCGCCGGGCAGCCCCAACGCATACGCCTTAACGCATTACGCCGTAGCGCAACCCCGCAGCCGCCCCGCAGGCTCGTAGGAGGTCGTACCGTGCGTCGCCCCAAGCGTTCCACCGCGCCCCTCGTACTCGGCGCAGCAGCCCTGTTCGCCGCCACCACGCTGACCGCCTGCGGTGATGACTCCGGGGACGACCCGGACACCCTGAAGGTCTCGTTCAAGCAGTCCATGGACAACAACGTCAAGGTCATGGACAACTTCCTCGCGGACATGAAGAAGCAGTTCGAGAAGGACAACCCCGGCAAGAAGGTCGAGCTCGTCCCGATCAAGGCGCCGGACGCCGAGTACTACACCAAGCTGCAGCAGATGCTGCGCTCCCCGAAGACCGCGCCCGACCTGGTGTACGAGGACACGTTCCTCATCAACTCCGACATCACCAGCGGGTATTTGGAGCCGCTCGACAAGTACCTGGACAAGTGGCCGGACTGGGACAAGTTCATCGACACGGCCAAGGCCGCCGCGAAGGCGGAGAACGGCAAGACCTACGGCGTACCGGACGGCACCGACACCCGTGGACTCTGGTACAGCAAGGCGGTGTTCAAGAAGGCCGGCCTGCCCGAGACGTGGCAGCCGAAGACCTGGGACGAGATCCTCGACGCGGCCCGCACCATCAAGGAGAAGGTGCCCGGCGTCACCCCGCTGAACGTCTACACGGGCAAGCCCGGCGGCGAGCAGTCGACCATGCAGGGCTTCGAGATGCTTCTGTACGGGACGGGCGAGGACCCGCTGTACGACGCGGGCCAGAAGAAGTGGGTGCAGGGCAGCCAGGGCTTCAAGGACTCCCTGCAGTTCGTGGAGACCGTCTACAAGGACAAGCTCGGCCCCGAGGTGTCGGACGCGCTCGACCCCAACTTCGGTCCCACGGTCCGCGGTGAGCTGCTGCCGAAGGAGAAGCTCGGCATCAACCTGGACGGCTCCTGGCTCCCGCAGGACTGGAACGAGGGGGCCGGACACGAATGGCCCACCTGGTCGAAGGAGTTGGGGCTCGCGGCCATGCCGACGCAGAACGGCCAGGCCCCCGGCAAGGTCAGCATGTCGGGCGGCTGGACCTGGGCGATTCCCAGCAAAGCGGCCAACAAGGACCTGGCCTTCGAGTTCATCAAGACGATGCAGACGAAGGAGAACGCCCAGAAGTGGTACATCTCCAACTCCGGTATCGCCGTCCGTGAGGACGTCGCCGAGGATCCGGAGTACGTGAAGGCGCAGCCCGGCCTCAAGTTCTTCACGGACCTGGTGGAGTTCACCCACTACCGGCCCGCGTATCCGGCCTATCCGAAGGTCTCGGTGGCGATCCAGGAAGCGATGGAGTCCGTCACGACCGGTGACGCCTCGGTCGACGAGGCGGCCGGGACGTACGACGAGGAACTCGCGTCCGTCACCGACAACGCCGTCGTCAAGAAGTGAGCACCGGTACGTGAAGAGTGCCTCGTCATCGCCGGTGGCCAAGCGGGGCCCGCGTCGCACGCTGATGCGGGCCCTGCCCGTCTCCCCTGCCGTCCTTCTGATGCTCGCCTTCCTCGCGGGCCCCATCGGCTACTGCGTCTATCTGGCCTTCACCGACCTGCAGCTGACGGGACAGGCCTCCTCCAGCTTCATCGGCTTCGAGAACTTCCGTGAGGCGTTCGTCGACGAGGACTTCCTCAACGCCGTCTGGCTCACGCTGGTGTTCACGGTCCTGTCCTCGCTCGTCGGCCAGAACACCCTGGGCCTCGGGCTCGCCCTGCTCATGCAGCGCGCCTCCAAGCCGCTGCGCACGCTCACCGGCGGCATCGTGGTCACCGCGTGGGTGCTGCCGGAGGTCGTCGCGGGTTTCCTGCTCTACGCGTTCTTCCAGAAGCAGGGCACGCTCAACGCGATCCTCGACTTCCTCCATCTGCCCAGCCAGAACTGGCTGTTCACGCTGCCGATCCTCGCGGTGTCCTTCGCCAACGTGTGGCGCGGCACGGCCTTCTCGATGCTCGTCTACTCGGCCGCGCTCAACGAGATCCCCAAGGAGATCGTGGAGTCGGCGCAGGTGGACGGCGCGGGCGGCTGGCGCCGTCTGTGGCACATCACGCTGCCGATGATCCGCCGCTCCATCGGCACCAACCTGATGCTCAACACCCTGCAGACGCTCTCGGTGTTCGGCCTGATCTGGGTGATGACCCGCGGCGGCCCTGGCAACCGCAGCCAGACGCTCCCGCTGTACATGTACGAGGAGGCGTTCCAGAACAGCATGATCGGCTATGCCACGGCGGTCGCCCTGCTCCTGCTCATCGTGGGCTCGCTCTTCTCGCTCGTGTACATGCGCCTCCTTCGGACGGAGGTCTGAGATGAACCGCCGTACGCAGCGCCGTCTCGCCGCCGACCTGGGCCTCCTCTTCGCGGCCGCGGTCTTCGTCCTGCCGCTCGCCTGGGTGGTGCTCTCCGCGCTGGACGCGGAGGCCAATCTCAAGGTGAAGGTTCCGGGCAGCCTCACCTTCGACAACTTCGACGCGGTGCTCGTCGACGACGTCACGTTCACACCGCTGCTCAACTCCCTGATCCTGTGCGGCGGCGCGACGGCCCTCGTGGTCGTGTGCGCGGCCCTCGCCGCGTATCCGCTGTCGCGCTACCGCTCCCGCTTCAACCGCCCGTTCCTGCTCACGATCCTCTTCGCGACCTGTCTGCCGATCACGGCCGTGATGGTGCCGGTCTACGCCCTGTTCGTGCAGGTCGACCTGATCGACACCATGCACGGCACGATCTTCTTCTTCGCGGCCTCGGGCCTGCCGTTCGCCATCTGGCTGATGAAGAACTTCATGGACGGCGTCCCGAAGGAGCTGGAGGAGGCCGCCTGGACGGACGGCGCCTCGTCCTTCCAGTCGCTGCTGCGTATCGTGCTGCCGCTGATGGGCCCCGGAGTCTCCGTCGTCACGGTCTTCTCCTTCGTCATGATGTGGGGCAACTTCTTCGTCCCCTTCATGCTCCTGATCGACCCGGCCCAGATGCCCGCCTCGGTCAGCATCAACGACTTCTTCGGCAACCGCGGCCAGGTGGTCTACGGCCAGCTCGCCGCCTTCTCGATCATCTACTCGACGCCGGTGATCCTGCTGTACGTGCTGATCGCGCGGCGGCTGGGCGGGGGCTTCGCCCTGGGAGGTGCGGTGAAGGGGTAGCGGGGCCCGGGGGCAGCCGGACCCCGCCGTCTCCTGCGGGGGGTCAGACCCCCACACTCACCGTGAACCGCCGCGGATTCCCGTCGTGCGCCGCCCCGGACACGTCCGGCTGGCCGTCGGGGCGTACGTCGTCGTACGGGAAGGCGTACCCGATGGGCGAGTTGGCGTGCACGACGCGCGACCAGTGGTTGGTGGTGGCGTCCCGGTAGTAGTCACCGGCGGTCACACCGTTCGGCTGGTCGGGGTGCGTCAGCATGATGCTGCGGTTGAACCCGGCGGCCAGCCGCGCGAGCAGGCCCTTCTTGTCGTCGGAGTCCGACGGGTTGTTGGTGAACGGGCCGTGGTTGCAGGTGAAGATGTCCTTCGACGTCGGCTTGGGGAAGCTGTGCCCGCCGTTGAAGGTGAGCGTGTCGCCGCTGACCCGGCCGGTGAACACGCCCCGGCCGCCCTGCAGATCGATCCGCAGGTCGGTGCCCCGGTACTTCTCCCAGACCTGGTCGATGTACCCGTTCCACACATCGCGCAGCGGCATCTGGTCGGGCCGGTCGAAGTACGGGGCCATCAGGTTCTGCGGCGAGATGCAGCGAAGCACCTTGCCGTCGCCGCCCTTGATGACGAGCTGGTCCCACGGCTGTCCGTCGCGGGCCGCCTGCGCCTGGAGGTCGGCGGCGATCCTGTCGACCGCGCCGTCGGGCAGCGGGGCGACGGTGTGGGTGGCGTCGCCCTCGAGACGCAGCCCGATGGGCAGGGCGGTCACCAGGTCGACGTAGCTGATGTTCGCGAACAACTGCACCGTGTTGAAGGTGAATTCGCAGAACGACCAGATCTTCCCGTAGTTCGCGTCCGTGGGGGTCGCGAAGGCCGGTTCGACGAGTCCTGGTCCCGGGTTGAGGAAGAAGTCCAGGGTGTCGTCGCGTACGAAGTAGACGCGTGCGCCGAACATCTGAGGCAGCGTCACGACCTTGGGCGCCGCGCCGGCCGGGTTCAGCGGGATGGCGCAGTCGACGGGCAGCGGCGTCTGCGGGGCGGAGGGCGACTCGGGCCGGTAGACGCCGCCGTCGGCACGGAGCAGCACCCAGTTGCCGGTGGACTGCTCGTGGCCGGTGACATAGGCACGCACGGTGCCGCTCAACGACTTGTTCTCCAAGGCCAGTTCACAGGTCGCGGGGGCGGCGGCACCGGCCGTCCAGGACGGCACGGCCAACGATGCTGCGGCTGCGGCGGCGCTCGCTGTGGCGCCCGCGAGGAACAGTCTGCGCGATATCACGATCGGCGCTCCTGTAGTGGGGGGTGTGGGGTGTGCCCACTGTTGCGAGCGGGTCGTGAGCCGTCAAGACTTCACGCGGGGAGCGCTCCCATCATTTCCCTTCGTACAAGAGTCGAAGGTACGAGCCTTCCGCCGACCCTGGTCCGTACCTTTCCTGGTCAGGGGGTTGCCGACGGTCAGGGAGCCTTGGGCGCCTGACAGCCGTGGGCCTGGGCGGAACGTTCGGCGAAAATTTTCAGAGCGGCGCGTTCCTGGGCGAGGTCGCCGGAGACCAGCGCGGAGCCCTTCTCGTCGTGGCGCCCATAGGCGGCCAGGGTGAACAGGGCCGTCCCCTCCGGGCACTTGGCCGTCGTCCAGCTGACGCCTTCTTCGCGGCCGCGATGGTGGGCGGGGTCCTCGCCGGTGGGCAAGTCCTCCTCGTACGACTGCCGGTTGCCCCGGAAGAAGGACTCGGCGTAGGTACCGAAACTGGCCTCCAGGCCGTATCGGCGCAGGCCGTCCACGCCGAGGAGCCGGCACCGCTCGTACGGGGCTCCGTCCCGGGCCGTCTCGAGTGCGGTGCGCACCCCTCGTACGGCCTCGATACCGGCGCAGGTGCCGTCCGCCTCGGCAAGCGGCTTGTACTCGTCCTCGCGCACCGGCAGCGGGAGGCTGCGCACCCTGTCGCCCAACTCGGCTTCGCAGCCTCGCACTTCGGAGACCTTGCGGGCCGTCGCCTCGGCGATCCGGGCATACGCGGGACGGCTCGCGGGGTCGTCGAGCGGGCGCGCGTCGGTGAAGTCGGCCCTGACAGTGACCATGAGGGTCTTCGCGTCGCCGGCCGTGCAGTGCAGTGCGAGGGAGGTCGTCACGCCCTCCGTCTCGTCCCCGTCGCCGCCGGCGGCACCGAAAAGGCCCGACCAGCCGTTGCCGACCGGTACGGCAAGGGCGTGCTCCCTGCCGCCGAGGAACGGCTCGAAGCCGGCGACGCCGGTGGCCGTCTCGTCGGCCACCCGTACGTCGGCCTTGCCACCGCCGCCGATGGCCACCTCGCAACGTACGTGGTGCGGGGGGCCGTCCCACCCCCGCCCGGTGGCCTCTCCGTCGCCGTGCCAGCACCTCGCGCATCACCGCCCGGTCGAGCAGCCCGTCGCAGGCGGCGTCCAGCTTCGCCTCGCCGTCCCAGCGGCGGAAGTCGCCGTGCAGCCAGAGGTACCCGGAGACCAGGACGGCGAGCGCGACCGCACCGCCCGCGATCCGCGGCAGCAGCTTCTTCACCGCCATCCCTCCACCTCTCCGAGGATCTCGGTGTCGTGGCAGCGCTGCTGCCGGGGCCAGCCTCCGGGGTCGGCGAGATATCCGTCGAGCGTCTTGCGGGCCTGCGTCGACAGGCGGGTGCGCTCACGCTCCGTCAGGGTCGAGGAGTGGCCCCCGAAGTCCAGGGAGACGCTGACGCGATGCAGCGTCCGCCCGGCGGCGCACTGCCCGCCGGCCCAGAGGGCGAGGCTCACCGGCTCGCCTTCGCGGAGCTCCTTGGTGCGCTCACCCGCGCGGAACCCGTAGCTGGCCCCGTGGTCCTCGTACGACTCGTCGACGGCCTCGCTCAGCGGCCCCGCCCAGCTGGCGGCGGAGATGTAGTGGACACCCTTCACGTCGCCGGATTCCGCGGAGGGATCCGTGCGCTCGTACGGGGTGGCGTCGCAGACGCTCAGGAGCCGCGAATCCTGCAGATCGCCGGCAACGGACCAGCGGCCGCCCAAGTCCTTCCCGAGACCCCTGCACTTGGCGGCGTCCGAGCCCGGAATGTCGATGCGCTCGACTTCCCAGTTGCTGCCGTCCGGATCGCTCGTGGTCTTTTCGTCGTACGTGTCGACCACCGCGTCCGGCAGGGGAATCGCCGCGCCCCCGCACTTCTGTGCGCGCGTGAGCGCGTTGGCGACCGTCACAGCGGTACGGACATCACGCAGGGCCCGCGCCTCGGTCCCGCTCTTCTGCGCGCCGGCGCCAGTGCGGTACGCGCTCGCGGTGACGTACATCCCGGTCACTTCGCGCCCCCGCGTGCGGAGCCCCGCCGGGCACTCGGCGACCACCCACGCACCCGGGCCGCCGCCGGACCGGCCGGTCACTCCGGGGGCCTCGTAGGCGTCGCCGTCCATCCCGGAGGCGGGCAGCAGGTCCTCGGCCTCGAGCTTCGCGCGATCGGGCAGCCGGGACAGGATGGGCACCGCCGCCACCTCCACGCCACCGCGATCGGGCCAGGTCACCGAGCAGTTGAGCAGAGCGCGGCTCTCCTCGTCGGGCGTGAGCCGGGTGCCGTACGCGTGGGCCTCGCCGCGTACGTCGTCCGGGACGAGTCCGCGCAGCTCCTCGTACGGCAGGAGGCCGCCGCAGGCGCGCTTCAACTGGTCCCGGTTCGCGACGAGATGCCCGCCCTGCGCACCACCGGACGACAGGACCACCACGGCCGCGCCTGCGATGATCACCATCGCGAGGCCGGCGACCAGCGGCACGCGGAGCCGTTCGGGCACCCGCCTGAACAGCCGCGCGGGGACCCTCCCCATGACCCTCCCCCGAGTTCGCGAACGGCCGACCACCCACCGTCATAAGCGGTCGATCCGAATCCGGAAACTATCAGAGCCGTAGATTCCTACGATCAGTGATCCTGGGCGAACGCACCGTAGCCACCGCCCGCGCCCGGACCTAGCGTGACCGCGTGTCCCAGACCACTCCCCCGTTCAACGCCCTCGCCGCCCGCCGGCTGCGCGAGGCGCTCGGCATGGCGCCCGGGCACGTGGCGTACGGCATCCGGGCCAGCTACGGGCTGCCCTATGTCACGCCGGACACCGTGCTCGCCTGGGAGCGCGGGATCGCGGCACCGACGAGCGGCGAACTGACCGCTCTGGCCGGGGCGTTGTGGTGCACGCCCGGTGAACTCCTGGGCACGGCGCGGACCTTGCGCGAGCACCGCCTCGCGCGGGGGTTCGCCACGGAGGACGTGGCGCGGGCCGTGGGGCTCGACCACCGCTCGTATCTGCAGATGGAGGAGCGCGAGGACTGGCGCGGCAACGACCGCCAGACGGCCGCGCTCGCCGAGGTCCTCGGCCTCTCGCCGCGCGCCTTCGCCACCGTCACGGGCCGCGACGCCCGTCTGACGGAGCTCCTGAAGAGTGCGGCGACCGCGCGCTGGCAGCCGTACGTCAAACCGGTCGGGAAGCTGGTCCCGGTCCCGCCGCGTCACCTGGAACGCGCCCTGGAATCCCTCCACGAGGAGTACCAGGGCCGCACGGCGGCCACGCTCGGCTGGGGTGATTCCGGCGACACCGGCGAGGGGGCGCGGGAGTTCCTGAGCCGTATCCTGGACCACTTTTGGGCGCGGGTCCGGGGGGATTGAGGCCAGAAGTCCCGGGCGACACGGGACTTATTCCAGCCCTGCCGGCAACCCAGCCCGTCCGGCGTTTGAGGACATCTTTCATCTTTCAGCCCCTGCGGCGCTTGAGCAGATCTTTCAGCCCCGCCGGCGTTTGAGGCGATCCGAACGAAGTTCGGATGAAGGGGCCCGGGGCGAAGCCCCGGTTTCGGGAAGGGGCGGGTAGGGGGAATCAGCCCGCCGCCGGCGCAACCGGCCCGCACCCGACAACGAGACCGCACCCCAGCCGCACCGCACCGCACCGCACCGCACCCGAAACGCAACAGGCCCCCGCCAAGAGGCGGAGGCCCGACGCAAAAGGCTGGGCTCAGAAGACCGACTCCGCCTCCGCCATCCGGTACTCCGGCACCGTCTTCAGCTCCGAAACCGCATCCGCCAACGGCACCATCTGGATATCCGTCCCCCGCAGCGCGGTGAACTTCCCGAACTCACCCCGGTGCGCGGCCTCCACCGCATGCCACCCGAAGCGCGTCGCGAGCACACGGTCGTACGCGGTCGGCGTGCCGCCACGCTGGACGTGACCGAGGATGACCGGCTTGGCCTCCTTGCCGAGCCGGTGCTCCAGCTCGTGGGCCAGCGCGGTACCGATGCCCTTGAAGCGCTCGTGACCGAACTGGTCGATCTCACCGGTGCCGTAGTCCATCGTGCCCTCGATGGGATGCGCGCCCTCGGCCACACAGATGACCGCGAACTTCTTGCCGCGCGCGAAACGTTCCTCCACCATCTTCACCAGCTGAGCGGGGTCGAAGGGCCGCTCCGGCAGACAGATGCCGTGCGCACCGCCGGCCATCCCGGACTCGAGCGCGATCCAGCCCGCGTGCCGGCCCATGACCTCGACGACCATGACGCGCTGATGCGATTCGGCGGTGGTCTTGAGGCGGTCCATCGCCTCCGTGGCCACACCGACGGCCGTGTCGAAGCCGAACGTACGGTCCGTGGCATTGATGTCGTTGTCGATCGTCTTCGGCACGCCGACGACCGGCATGCCCGCGTCCGACAGCATGCGCGCCGCGGTCAGCGTGCCCTCACCGCCGATCGGGATGAGGACGTCGATGCCGAGCTTCTTGGCAAGGGCGGGCGCGTTGGCGACGGCGTCCTCGAGGCGGCCCTTCTCCAGCCGGGCCGAACCCAGGATCGTGCCGCCACGCGAGAGGATGCCGCTGACACCGGTGAGGTCGAGGGGGCGGTAGTAGCCGTCGAGCAGCCCCTTGTAGCCGTCCTCGAAACCGATGACCTGGTCCCCGTGCGCGGCGACGGCACGGTGCACGACCGACCGGATCACTGCGTTCAGGCCCGGGCAGTCGCCGCCTGCGGTCAGAACTCCGATACGCATCGTGCTGTGTCTCCTGGTCGCTAGTCGTACGCGTGAGCCCGGGTCCGATTGTTCCACGGGCCACACAGGTGTGCCCCTTTCACTTACTCCGCCGCAAAAGGACCTTCCAGGCCCTTTGTCCCACCGCTTCAGGGGCCTTGGTCCGGCGGGCGCTCTATCCATCCGCGGAGGTATTGTCAAGAGGTCAAGCCCACCATAACGGGTAATTTTGCGGCCTCCGTCGCGGTGGATCACCGTACGAACGCTCGTACCCCCACCGCAGGCGCGGGAACGTCTGTCCGCCGACAATCGGGACAGGCAAGAAGAGACAGTTGCCGTGCGGCCGCGGGAGCAGCCGCGGCGGAAGGCAGCAGACAGATGCAGACGCGATGGAACGGAGAGCACGCGTGACGCGCAGCGTGTACGTGACCGGGATCGACCGAGGCGACGGCCGGCAGGTGGTCGAGCTGGGAGTCATGGAGCTCCTGACCCGCCAGGTCGACCGGGTGGGCGTCTTCCGCCCGCTCGTCCACGACGGCCCGGACCGTCTTTTCGACCTGCTGCGGTCGCGCTACCGCCTCACGCAGGACGCGTCGAGCGTCTACGGCATGGACTACCACGAGGCCTCCGCGCTCCAGGCCGAGAAGGGCACCGACGAGCTGGTCTCCCGCCTCGTCGACCGCTTCCACCAGGTGGCGCGCGAGTACGAGGTGGTCCTCGTGCTCGGCACCGACTTCGCCGACACCCAGCTCCCCGACGAACTGGCGCTCAACGCCCGGCTCGCGAACGAGTTCGGCGCGTCGGTGCTGCCGGTGGTCGGCGGCAAGAACCAGTCCGCGGAGTCCGTACGCGCCGAGGCGCGCAACGCGTACCGCGCGTACGAGGCGCTCGGCTGCGACGTGCTCGCGCTGGTGGTCAACCGGGTCGCCGCCGAGGGCCGCGAGGTCATCGGCGGGCGTGTGGGGGGCCGCCTCCAGGTGCCCTGCTACGTGCTGCCCGACGAGCCGGCGCTGGCCGCGCCCACCGTCGCGCAGATCACGCACGCCCTGGACGGCAAGGTGCTGCTCGGCGACGACGCCGGACTCGCCCGCGACGCCCTGGACTTCGTGTTCGGCGGCGCCATGCTGCCCAACTTCCTCAACGCCCTGACCCCGGGCTGCCTGGTCGTCACCCCCGGCGACCGCGCCGACCTGGTGGTGGGCGCGCTCGCCGCGCACAACGCCGGTACGCCGCCGATCGCGGGCGTGCTGCTCACGCTGGGCGAGCGGCCCAGCCAGGAGATCCTGCGCCTGGCCGAGCGCCTCGCGCCCGGCACCCCGGTGATCTCCGTGGCGGGCAACTCCTTCCCGACGGCGGCCGAACTCTTCGCGCTCGAAGGCAAGTTGAACGCCGCGACCCCGCGCAAGGCGGAGACCGCGCTCGGCCTCTTCGAGCGCCATGTGGACGGCGCCGAGCTGCTCAAGCGGGTCGAGGTGTCCCGCAGCGGCAAGGTCACGCCGATGATGTTCGAGCACAAGCTGATCGAGCAGGCCCGCTCGGACAAGCGCCGAGTCGTACTGCCCGAGGGCACCGAGGACCGCGTCCTGCGCGCCGCCGATGTGCTCCTTCGCCGCGGCGTCTGCGAGCTGACGCTGCTCGGCGACACCGAGGCGATCCGCAAGAAGGCCGCCGACCTGGGCATCGACCTCTCCGGCGCCCAGATCATCGACCCGGCCACCTCCGAACTGCGCGCCACGTTCGCCGAGAGTTACGCACAGATGCGCGCGCACAAGGGCATGACGGTCGAGCTGGCCAACGATGTCGTCGTGGACGTGAACTACTTCGGCACGCTCATGGTGCAGACGGGTCTCGCCGACGGCATGGTCTCCGGCTCGGTGCACTCCACCGCGGCGACCATCCGCCCGGCCTTCGAGATCATCAAGACCAAGCCGGACGCGAAGATCGTCTCCTCGGTCTTCTTCATGTGCCTGGCCGACAAGGTCCTCGTGTACGGCGACTGCGCGGTCAATCCGGACCCCAACGCCGAGCAGCTCGCGGACATCGCGCTCCAGTCCGCCGTCACCGCCGAGCAGTTCGGCGTCGAGCCGCGGATCGCGATGCTCTCGTACTCGACCGGCACGTCCGGCAAGGGCGCCGACGTCGACAAGGTGCGCGAGGCCACCAAGCTGGCCCGCGGCCAGAACCCGGCCCTGAAGATCGAGGGCCCCATCCAGTACGACGCGGCGGTCGAGCCCTCCGTCGCGGCGACCAAGCTGCCGGACTCCGAGGTGGCGGGACAGGCCAGCGTGCTGATCTTCCCCGACCTCAACACCGGCAACAACACGTACAAGGCCGTGCAGCGTTCGGCCGGCGCGATCGCCGTCGGCCCTGTCCTGCAGGGCCTGCGCAAGCCGGTGAACGACCTGTCCCGCGGCGCTCTCGTCCAGGACATCGTCAACACCGTCGCCATCACGGCGATCCAGGCCCAGACCCCCACCGCGTAACACTCCCCCACCTAGGAAGCGCCGTTTTCGTGACTGCGACCCGCGTACTCGTCCTCAACTCCGGCTCCTCGTCGGTGAAGTACCAGCTGCTCGACATGGCCGACGCCTCGCGTCTTGCCGTCGGCCTGGTCGAGCGCATCGGTGAGGAGACCTCCCGGCTCAAGCACACCCCGCTCACCGGCGGTGGCGCCGAGGCGCGGGTCTTCGAGGGCCCGATCGCCGACCACAAGGCCGCGCTCGAGGCGGTCGCCGCCGAACTGTCCAAGGACGGCCTCGGCCTCGACTCCCCCGAACTTGCCGCGATCGGCCACCGTGTCGTGCACGGCGGCACCAAGTTCACCCAGCCCACCGTGGTGGACGCCGATGTGCTCGCCGAGCTGGAGAGCCTCGTACCGCTGGCGCCGCTGCACAACCCGGCGAACGTCACCGGTATCGAGGTGGCCCGTTCGATCCGCCCCGACCTCCCCCAGGTCGCGGTGTTCGACACGGCCTTCCACTCGACGATGCCGGAGGCCGCGTGGCGCTACGCGATCGACCGCGAGACCGCCGACGCGCTCTCGATCCGCCGCTACGGCTTCCACGGCACCTCGCACGCGTACGTGGCGCGCGAGACCGCGAAGCTGCTCGGCAAGGCTCCCGAGGAGACCAACGTCATCGTCCTGCACCTGGGCAACGGCGCCTCGGCGTCCGCGGTCAGGGGCGGGGTGTGCGTGGACACATCCATGGGGCTCACGCCGCTTGAGGGACTCGTGATGGGTACTCGTTCCGGTGACCTCGACCCGGCCGTGATCTTCCATCTGGCCCGGGTGGGCGGGAAGTCGGTCGACGAGATCGACGCCCTGCTCAACAAGAAGAGCGGTCTGATCGGCCTGTGCGGCGACAACGACCAGCGCGAGGTGGAGCGCCGGCGCGCGGAGGGAGACGCCTCCGCGGCGCTCGCCTTCGACGTGTACATCCACCGCCTGAAGAAGTACATCGGCGCCTACGCCGCGGTGCTCGGCCGGGTGGACGCCGTGGCGTTCACGGCCGGCGTCGGCGAGAACTCGGCGACGGTGCGCGAGGCCGCGATCAGCGGTCTCGAGGAGCTGGGCCTGGCCCTCGACGGTGAGCGCAACGCCGTACGCGCCGACGAGCCGCGGCTCGTCTCCGCGGAGTACGCGCGGGTCGCGGTGGCCGTCGTACCGACCGATGAAGAGCTGGAGATCGCGAACCAGGCGTACGCGCTCGTCACGGGATGAAAGCCGGGGATAAATGCCGGGATAAATACCGGCATCAATTCCCCTCATCTGAGCGACAGTTCGCCCCTTTGGACTTTCCACCAGACGGAATATTCCGCGCCGAAACAAACCGATAGGATCCGCCTCATGCGCCGTTCCAAAATCGTCTGCACTCTGGGCCCCGCCGTCGACTCGTATGAGCAGCTGAAGGCTCTTATCGAGGCCGGTATGAATGTGGCCCGCTTCAACTTCAGCCATGGAACCCACGCGGAGCACCAGGAGCGGTACGACCGCGTCCGCCAGGCTGCCGCGGACACCGGCAAGGCCGTGGGTGTGCTCGCCGACCTGCAGGGGCCCAAGATCCGCCTGGAGACCTTCGCCGAGGGTCCGGTCGAGCTGGTGCGCGGTGACGAGTTCACCATCACCACCGAGGACGTACCCGGCGACAAGTCGATCTGCGGTACGACCTACAAGGGTCTGCCCGGCGATGTCGCCAAGGGTGACCAGGTCCTTATCAACGACGGAAATGTCGAGCTCAAGGTCGTTTCGGTGGAGGGCCCCCGGGTCAAGACCGTCGTCATCGAAGGCGGTGTGATCTCGGACCACAAGGGCATCAACCTGCCCGGTGCCGCGGTCAATGTCCCGGCCCTTTCCGAGAAGGACGTCGAGGACCTGCGCTTCGCCCTGAAGATGGGCTGCGACATGGTCGCCCTGTCCTTCGTGCGCGACGCCAACGACGTCAAGGACGTCCACAAGGTGATGGACGAGGTCGGTCGTCGCGTCCCGGTCGGCGCCAAGGTCGAGAAGCCGCAGGCCGTCGCCAACATGGACGGCGTCGTCGCCGCCTTCGACTGGATCATGGTCGCGCGCGGCGACCTGGCCGTCGAGTACCCGCTCGAGAAGGTCCCGATGGTGCAGAAGCGCCTCGTGGAGCTCTGCCGCCGCAACGCCAAGCCGGTGATCGTCGCGACCCAGATGATGGAGTCGATGATCACCAACTCCCGCCCCACGCGCGCCGAGGCCTCCGACGTGGCCAACGCGATCCTGGACGGTGCGGACGCGGTCATGCTGTCCGCCGAGTCCTCGGTGGGCGCGTACCCGATCGAGACGGTCAAGACGATGTCCCGCATCGTCGAGGCCGCCGAGGAGGAGCTGCTCTCCAAGGGTCTGCAGCCGCTCGTGCCCGGCAAGAAGCCGCGTACGCAGGGTGGTTCGGTGGCCCGTGCGGCCGCCGAGATCGCGGAGTTCCTCGACGCCAAGGCCCTCGTCGCCTTCACGCACTCCGGTGACACGGCCCGCCGCCTGTCCCGCTACCGTCCCGTCCAGCCGATCGTGGCCTTCACCACCGACCAGGACACCCGCAACCAGCTGACGCTCAGCTGGGGTGTGAACACCCAGGTCGTGGCCCATGTCGACAACACCGACGACATGGTGGAGCTGGTCGACGCCGAGATGATGAAGATCAACGCGTGCAGCGCGGGTGACACCATCATCATCACCGCGGGATCGCCCCCCGGTGTCCCGGGCACCACCAACATGGTCCGGGTGCACCACCTCGGTGGCGGCCGCCGCGACTGAGTGGTTCTTCCGCTCGTATACGAAGAGGCGCCCTCCGTGTG
>NZ_JAEIMH010000002.1:136474-162689 GCF_016464295.1 Streptomyces sp. N35
CCTCCGGGCAGAGAAGAAGGGGCCCCCGGGGGGGGGGGGGACCCCCCTTCGTATACGGGGAGATCCGGGAGGTAAGTCCCTTACTCCTCGATGTAGTTCTGGAAACCCGGCACCGTCAGCGTGCCGCCGAACTGGCCGGCCTGCATCACGGTGACGTTGGTGAAGAACGCGAACGGCACGTTCAGCGGCGGCGGCGTCTTGGGCGTGAACTCGACGGGGATCAGCCCGAAGAGGTTGCCCTTGAGCGACTCGGTGTACATGGTCACCGTGCCGCCGCGGATCTCGGAGGTCGACCCCTTGGCGCCCTTGACGTGCGCCGTGGGTCCGCCCCTGGGGTCCTGCACGACCTGGTGCAGATCCTTGATGTCCACCGCGTCGGCGGTGAACTTCAGGACCGGCTTGACCGTACCGCCCGCCGTCTTGACGTTGACCACACCGTGGTAGTCGAGGCCGCGCAGCGTGAGCATGCTGGACTCGAGCTTCCACGGGTAGTCGGGCAGCGCCGGGATACCGGGCTCCAGGTCCGCGTCGGCGAGTGCCTTCGGGTCCCCCTCGGCGCACGGGAAGCGCGGCTTGCCGTCCTCACCGAGCGGCAGTTCCTTGAGCGCCTCGTCCAGGTTCTCGACCTCGGCGCCCACCTCGTCGGCGGCCTTCTCGATGTCGGCCTTGAGCTTGTCCCCGGCCTTGTCCACCTCGCCGGTGACCTTGTCGGCCACGTCCTCGGCGGGCTTGTCCTCGGTGGGCTTGTCCTCGGTCGGCTCGTCCTTGGACGGGTCGTCCTCGGCCGGCTTCCCGGTCTCCTCGGCGGTCGGCTTCCCGCTCGGCTCCGGCGTGGGCGTCGCGGAAGGCTCGGGGGTCGCCGTCTCCTTGTCGTCCGGCGTGAAGAAGTCCTTGACGTCCTCGCCGAACTGGTCGAGCTTCTCGCCCACACCCAGCGGGTCCAGCGGGTTCGCGGTCTGGGACGGGGACGGCGTGGGCTCGGCGGCCGCCTTCGGCTCGGCGGTGTCCGTCGTACCGTCCGCCGCCGCCTCTCCCGACGCACTCGTCGACGGCTCCGGCGAGGGCTCCTCGGAGGGCTTCTCCTCGGGCTTGTCGGACTCGGTGCCCGTCTCGGAGGCCGAAGGAGTCGGCGTCGGCGACGCGCTCTCCTCCTGCGCCGCCTCCACGTCCTCGCGCGTCACACACGGACCCGACGAGAAGGGGATCTCGCCGTCGTCGGCGAGCGCGGGCTTGGGCATGAGGCCCATGCCCACGAACACGGCGGTCGGCATGGCGGCCAGCGCCATGGCCCTGTTCGCGGGTATCTGAAGTTTCGTCAGCAGCGACTTACGGGGAGCCGCGTGCTTGGGGCCGGTCTTCGCGCGTGTGCCGTTCAGCGGCGAGCTCGCAGCGCCGTCCGCGGCCCCGAGGGCCAGTTGCGTACCGTCACCCGGCACTGTGCCTCCCGCCGTTGGTCTCCAGTGTGTGGTCCGCGCCGCTGTCGTCGTCGGTGTGCGGTGCGGGGTCCGGCTCGGTCTGCGCGTCCGTCTTCGCCGGTTCCTGCGCGGTCGGCGTGGCCGGTGCCCACGAGATGGACAGCGCGCCGCCGATCATCGCGAGCAGGAAGCCGATCAGGAACCCGCCGAGGTTCGAGACGGGGATCGAGATCAGGGCGAGCAGAATCGCCGCGACACCTGCGAACACCCGGACGATGTGGTGGAACCACATGGTCAGGCCGAGCGTGACCAGGAGCACGCCGATGATCAGCGAACCGGCTCCGGCCGTGGTGGCCATGGCGAGCGTGACATTGCCGAGCTTGATGTCCCCGTACGGCAGATACGCGATCGGAATGCCGCCGAGGATGGTGAAGAGGCCCGCCCAGAACGGCCGGGTGCCTCGCCAGGCCCGGAACTTCCTGCGGTAGACCTTGACGAAGTGGTCGTTCTGCCCCGGTGCATCGGCGCTCATGGGACAACAGCTCCTTGGAACCGGCAGTACATGTGAATTCAGAAGGTCTGTGTGGCGGGCGGGGAGTGAGGCTCCGCGCCCGCCGGGCCAGTCGCCCGACGGCCGGCCCCCTGTCAGGGGCCTCGGCCGCAGTAACTCAGCGAGTGCCTAGTAGCACTCGACCCCCGCGCCGCTGCCCTTCTTCAAGGACAGACCGAAGCCGCTCAGCTCGAACGTGCCCGCGCTGGTCGCCCAGGCGGTCTGCTTCACGTCCTTGATGACGGCCTTGTCGGCACGCTGGGCGAAACCGTTGGGGTTCGCCTGCTCGGTGCCGCCCTTCATCGGGGGCACCTTGTCGCCGGCAGAGCCGGCGGCGACGCCGATGTCCACGTTCGAGAACGTGGCGCTGGACGAGTCCAGCTGCGCGACATCGATGTAGATGTTCTGAGCCTTGACCGGAGTGCCCTTGCCACCGGCGGTGAGCTTCATCGTGACGTCGCCGAGCAACGGCACGTGCGTCACGATCGACTGGCACATGTTGTCGATCTCGGCCGTCTTGAAGGCGTTGATGGCCACCGGGTGGGCGGCCTTCTTGCCCTCCATGTCCACGCCGACGTCGACGCCGCCGTACTGGAGCATGTCGTAGCCGCGGAGCTCATCGGCCTTGACCTTGAACGACTGTCCCGAAACGCTGAACGATGCCGCAAGCGCACCCTGCGAGAGGGCCACGCCTATCGCGGCAGTAGCCGCGACGCTCGGCACCATGACTACGGCGAACCGCTTCCATCTGGTTCCGCCACGAGCCACGGATTCCATGACTTTCCTCCTTCTCGGACGTACATCTCCTGGCCCTGACTGCCACACAGCGGCTCAGCCGGGCAGGGATGGGAGAAGTGCTACGTCCTCGGGAAGGAGAGCGCCTGCTGTTTCCGACTGCGCAGGAACTGCGGCGCGGAACATGGGCGATCACCCCCGAGCGACAACCACGGGCCGCACCGGGGCGGCGCGACCTGTCGGACAGGCCCCACCGGATTGGTGGAGACCCCCCTGTCCAAGGCCGGCGACATGAGGTCTCCGGCCACTCGGTGGGGACCCAGGAACCCGCTTCCCGAGCTGGCTGTCGGGCGTACGTGAATGGACCGAGCGTGGCCGATCGTGGTCCATTCGGAGCGCCCGCACAAGGGGGTTCGTTACTCGCTGGTAACGGCTCCATAACCCCGTCACGACGGCCCGACGTCGGGCGGGCACGCAGGGTGCATGCACCCCTGGGGACGGATCAGTTGATCAACTGGCGAAACCGGACAGAACCACGGCTTCGACTTACTCCAAGTAACAGCGGCCGCGATTACCAAGATTTGGTAAAGCGCGGCCGCCGTGCCTCTCTGGCGTCAAATCTTCACAAGACCACTTGCGTGTCCCTGGTTTAACGAAAGGTCAGCCAAGCACCATCCGGACCATCCGTACGTACAGGGCGTACTGACGTGTCAGAACCGGTACTTGTGGTGTCAGAACAGCGCGCGGGCAAGGGCCGAACGGGCCTTGGCCACACGCGGGTCGTCGGCTCCGACGACCTCGAAGAGGCCGAGCAGATGCACGCGTACGGCATCGCGGTCGTCACCGAAGACCTTCTTGACGGTGTCGACCAGGCGACCGAAGGCGTCCTCGACATGGCCGCCGACGAGGTCCAGGTCGGCGGCGGCGATCTGCGCCTGCGGATCGGCCGGCTTCTCGGCCGCCTCCTGGCGCACCCGCTGCGCGTCCAACCCCTGCACACGCTGCAGGAGTTCGGCCTGCGAGAGGCCGAGCTTCGCCTCGGTGTTGGCGGGGTCGTCGGCGAGCACGTTCTTGTACGCCTGCACCGCGCCGCCCAAGTCGCCCGCGTCCAGGGCCTGTACGGCGGCTTCGAGCAGCGCGTCGTACGGTCCCGCCGGCTCCTCGGGTGCTTCCGCCACGGCGGGGGCGCCCTCGGCGTCCGGGTCGACGAGGAGACCGGTCAGACCGAAGCGCTGCTCACCCACCTGGATCAGCTGGTCGAGGGTCTGGCGGATCTGCGACTCGGGGGCGGCACCCTGGAAGAGAGGGAGCGCCTGGCCCGCGACGACGGCGAAGACGGCCGGGATGCCCTGGATCCCGAACTGCTGCATCAGCATCTGGTTGGCGTCGACGTCGACCTTGGCGAGCAGGAAGCGGCCGTTGTACTCCAGAGTCAGTCGCTCCAGGAGAGGGCCGAGCTGCTTGCAGGGCTCGCACCACTCGGCCCAGAAGTCGATGACGACGGGGACTTCGGTGGAGCGCTGGATGACGGCGCTCTCGAACGACGCCTCGTCGACGTCGATCACCAGGTCGGCGGGCGAGACGGCACCGCCGCCGCCCTGCCGGGCCGTTTCGGCGCGGGCCTGCTCCGCCTTGGCCTTGGCCTCCTGGGCCGCCTTCACCGCGGCGAGGTCGACGACTCCGCTCATGGACATGTTCCGTGGCTGCATGCGCCCATTCTCCCCCTACGGCGACCTCTCCCGTTAAGGGCTACCGAAATCAGGTTCAGCCCCTGCGGCGCTCGAGCAGATCCAAGCGATGCCCGGCGCGAAGTGCACGGACGGGCGGCGGTTCACCGAGCCCCGTCCCGGGCCCGGCTTCGCCGCCACGTCCGGCGTCGTGGGGCCGCGGCCCGTCCGTAGGCCCCCCGCCGGAATGCGGGACATGCGGACAGGTCACGGCCAGTGGGCCAGGTGCAAAGGCCCGGGTGGCCCGAGGAAAGGACCGGGTGCGCGGGGTCCCCACCCCACGCATGTGGTTGCCGCTCGCGGTGAGAGGTTCACGTACGAGCTTTCGCTACGAGTCGTAGCGTATATCGTCTGGGGGGTTCTCGGCCCGTGATCTCCCTCACGGGGGTAAGGCGATCACGGGCCGGGCACCGGCCCGCCCCACGTACCGCCCGGTATGGTCAGCGCCATGCACGACCACACCACCGACCGCCCCGGCAGAACCGGGCGGCCCCGCAGCGCCGAGGCCGACGCGGCGATCCTGGCGGCCACCCGCGAAGCCCTCGTGGACCTCGGCTGGTCCAAGCTGACGCTCGGGGACGTGGCCACGCGGGCCGGGGTCGCGAAGACGACGCTGTACCGGCGGTGGGCCGGGAAGAACGAACTCGTCGTGGACGCCGTCGCCGAACTCTTCGACGAGCTCGCACTCCCCGACCGCGGCAGCCTCGCCGCCGATGTCGAGGGCGTCGTGCTGCAGTTCGCCGCTCTGCTCGACCGTCCCGAGACGCGGACCGCGCTGATGGCCGTCGTCGCCGAATCGACCGGGGACGAGGCGCTGCGCACCCGTATCCGCACCTCGATCGTCGACCGCCAGAAGCGCCTCGTACTGGAAGGGCGGCAACGCGCCCAGGAGCGGGGCGAGTTGCCGGCCGAGGACGATCCCGTGACCGCCGCCCGCACCGCCGATCTCATCTTCGACGTGGTCGCCGGCGCGGTCGTGCACCGCTCCCTGGTGAGCAGCGAACCGGTCGACACCGAGTGGGCGCGCAGCTTCACCGCCCTGCTGCTCGGCGGTCTGACCGGAACCGCACGCCCCTGACCCGGCAGAGCGGACCGCGTCAGACCTGGTAGCGCGATACGTCGAAGAGACGCAGATTCGCCGCCACCCACTGCGACGTCCGCGAGAGCCCTTCCCGCAGCGACACCTCCGGCTGCCACGAAGCCCACTGCCGCGCCCGGGAGTTGTCGGAGAGCAGCCGTTCCACCTCGCTGGCCGCAGGGCGCAGCCGGGACGGGTCCACCACGACCTCGGCCTTCGCCCCCGTGGCCGCGATGAGCTCCGCGGCCAGGTCGCCGATCGAGATCTCGCGCCCCGTACCGAGGTTCACCACCTCACCGAGCGCCCGGTCGCAGGCCGCCACCGCGAGGAACCCGCGCGCCGTGTCCGTGACATAGGTGAAGTCACGGGTCGGCGTCAGCGAGCCGAGCTTGATCTCCCGTACGCCCGCGTGCAGTTGGGCCAGGATCGTGGGGATCACCGCGCGCGCCGACTGCCGCGGTCCGTACGTGTTGAAGGGGCGTACCACCGCGACCGGCAGATCGAAGGCGTTGCGGTGCGACAGCGCCATCATGTCCGCGCCGATCTTCGAGGCGGAGTACGGCGACTGCGGCTGCAGCGGGTGGTCCTCGGCGATCGGGACCGTGAGCGCCGTCCCGTACACCTCGCTGGTGGAGGTGTGGACGAGGCGGCGGACGCCGTGGTGGCGGCAGGCTTCGAGGATGTTCTCGGTGCCGACGACGTTCGTCTGGACGTACGCGCCGGGCGAGTCATAGCTGTACGGGATGCCGATGAGCGCCGCGAGGTGGAAGACCGTGTCGCAGCCGGCCACCGCGTCCATCACGCGTCCGCCGTCGCGGACGTCGCCCGCGAGCATCTCGACCTCGGGACCGCCGAGGTGGTGGGCGAGATGGCCCTTCTCCGCGTACGGCTTGTAGTGCACCAACGCCTTGACGCGCGCGCCCTGTTCGACGAGGAGGTCCACGAGCGTGGAGCCGATGAACCCTTCCGCTCCGGTGACGAGGACGGTGCGGCCGTGCCAGTCGAAGGGCTGGTCTGCGGGCTGGTCTGCGGGCTGGCCTGCGAGCTGGTCGAAGGAAGTCATCGGACGGTCTCCAGGTGAGGGAAGGGAACGGGGCGGCCGGCGAGGCGAAGCACCTCGGCGGCGAGCAGGTCGGCGGCCCGGGCGTGGGGACCCGGGTCGGCGGCGCGCGCCATCGCCGCGAGCCGCTCCGGCCGGTCGAGGAGCGGGCCGACGAGGTCGGCGAGGTGCTCGGCCGTGGTCTCGGCGTCGGGCAGCAGCAGCCCGGCGCCGGCATCGGTGAGCACCCGTGCGTTGTGGGTCTGGTGGTCGCCGGGGGCGTGCGGGTACGGCACGAGGACGGCGGGCACGCCGGTCGCGGCGAGCTCGGCGACCGTGGCCGAACCCGCACGGCAGACGACCAGGTCGGCGGCGGCGTACGCATGGTCCATGCGGTCCAGGTACGGCACCGCGCGGGCCACGGGAGAGGTGCCGAGGCGCCGCCGGGTCACCTCCAGGGCGGCCGGTCCCGTCTTGATGAGCAGCTGGACGTCGGTGCGCGAGCGCCACAGCTCGGCCAGGCCGAGCGCGGCTTCGGTCAGGCGGGCCGCGCCCAGGCTGCCGCCGTTGAAGACGATCAGGCGCGCACCGTCCCGTACGCCCGTCGCACGCCGCGCCTCGGCCCGCAGCCCGGCACGGTCGAGTCCCGCGAGCGAGGCGGCGATCGGCATCCCGACGACGCGGGCCCGTTCGCCGCCCGACAGATGCGCGCGGCTGCGGTCGAAGGCGACGGTGAGGTGCGGGGTGAGGCGGGCGGCGAACTGGTTGGCGCGCCCGGGCACGGCGTTGGACTCGTGGATCACGCTCGGCAGTCCGGCGAGCTTCGCGCCGAGGATCACGGGCGCGCTGGGGTAGCCGCCCATGCCGACCGCGACGTGCGCGCCCTGCGCTCCTTGTGCCCGCAGGATCGACCGGACCTGGGCGCCGGACTTCAGGAGCGCCGCCGGCAGCAGGAAGCGACGGGCGCCGAGCGAGGGGTCGAAGGGGATCATGTCGACGGTGTGCAGCCGGTAGCCGGCCCCGGGTATGAGCCGGGTCTCCAGGCCGCGGGTGGTGCCCACGAAGGAGATCAGCGCGTCGGGCACGGCGCGGCGCAGGGCGTCGGCGAGCGCGAGCCCGGGATAGATGTGACCGCCGGTGCCGCCCGCGCCGATCACTACGGAGAGAGGTGAGGTGGGTGTCAGCATGCGGCCAGGCTCACTGAGCGCGGTAAGAGGGTTCTAAGAGTCCGGTTTGGCACCCTTTACGGCATGGCAGCGAAGGCATACGGCAGCGGCGGCCCGGCTCACCGTCACGGCAGCGGCGCCGCGGCGCACCGTGACAGCGGCGGCACCCCGGCGCACCGTGACAGCGGTGGCACCCCGGCGCCCCCCGACGGACCGCGCATCCTCGTGGTCGACGACGAACCCGAGGTGCGCGTCGCCATCGAGGACGGGCTCGCGGTGGAGGGGTACGCGGTGCGCGGCGCCGGTGACGGGCTCGCCGCCTTGTCCGAGATCGCGGCCTGGCAGCCGGACGCCGTCGTCACGGACGTGATGATGCCGGTGCTCGACGGGCTCGCCCTGTGCCGGCGGCTGCGCGCGATGGGCGACCGTACGCCGGTCCTGGTCCTGACCGCGCTCGGCTCGGTGAGCGAACGGGTGGACGGCCTCGACGCGGGCGCGGACGACTACCTGGTCAAACCCTTTGCCCTGGACGAACTGACCGCCCGCGTACGGGCGTTGCTGCGCCGCGTCGCCCCCGACGAGCCGGCCGGGGACGGCACGCTGCTCACGTTCGCCGACCTCACGGCCGACCCCGTGACCCGCACCGGGCAGCGGGGCGGGCGGCCCCTGGAGTTCAGCAGGACCGAGTTCGCGCTCCTCGAACAGCTGCTGCACAGCCCGCGTCAGGCCCTGCCGCGCGAGCTGCTCCTGGAGCGGGTCTGGGGTCAGGACTTCGGCCCGGACTCCAACTCCCTGGCCGTATACGTGGGTTATCTGCGGCGCAAACTCGAAGCCGGCGGCGAACCACGGCTCGTGCACACCGTGCACGGCGTCGGCTACCGCCTGGATGTGTCATGAGCGACGACGGCCGCGCCTCCGGCCCACCACAGTTCGGCGCCCGCGGTCCTGCCGGCACCGGACCGGCCGACCCCGGACCCGGCACCACCGGACGAGCCCCCCGCGGACCGGCCGACCCGGGACCCGGCACCACCGGACGAGCCCCCCGCGGACGGACCGACCGCCGCCTCGGCGCCCGCTGGCGGCGTCGCCGGCCGCTGCGCACCCGGCTCGCGCTCGCCGCGACGGCCGCGGTGGCGCTGGTCGCGGTCGGGATCTGCACCGCCGCGTTCTTCGTGATCCGCTTCAAGCTCTACCAGCAGCTCGACCAGAACCTCGCCCAGTCGGCGACCCTGATCGGCAAGGAGCACGCGGACGAGGGCCCGGGTGTGTACACCGGCGAGTGCCGCTACCTGGGCGCTCCGGCCTGCGTGCAGAACGTGCCCGCGGACCCGGCCGACGACCCCGCCGAGCCGCACCCGAAGAACGCCGACGGGCAGCCGTACCTGCTGCCCGTCTCGCAAGCGACCCGTCAGGTCGCGGCGCGCCAACGCCCCGCGTACTACACGAACTTCACCCTCGACGGCCATCCCGCCCGGATGTACACCACCCCGTCGCGCGACGGCACCGCGCTGCAGGTGGCCCTGCGCGCGGACATCGCCGACCGAGGGGTGCGCCAGGCCGCCACCCTGCTCGCCCTGGTCGGCGGCGCCGGTGTGCTGCTCGCGGCCGCGGCCGGCTACTGGGTCTCGCGCACCGCACTCGCGCCCGTCACCCGGCTGACCGCGACCGCCGAGCGGATCGCGGCGACCCGTGACGCCCGCCACCCCATCGAGCTGCCGCCGGGTCCCGAAGGGCGCGAGGACGAGGGGACGCCGCTTGCCGCCACGTTCAACACCATGCTCGGCGAGCTGGAGCAGTCGGTCACCGCACAGCGCCGCCTGGTCGCCGACGCTTCGCACGAGCTGCGCACCCCGCTCACGGCGCTGCGTACGAACGCGGAACTCCTCGCCCGCGCCGACCGGTTGACGCCGGCCCAGCGCGACCGTGCGGCCCAGGCGCTCGGCCGGCAGCTGCGGGAGGTCAGCGGCATGGTGAACGACCTGATCGAGCTGGCGCGCGACGAGGAGCCGCAGCCGCTGCTCGAAGAGGTCCGGATGGACGCCCTGGTCACGCACGCGGTGAACGCCGCCCGCGCGCACTGGCCCCAGGTCGCCTTCACGCTGTACGCCACGGACGACGCCCGCGCCGTGACCTTCCCCGGCGTCCCGGCCCGCGTGTCCCGGCTCCTGACGAACCTGCTCGACAACGCCGCGAAGTTCTCGCCGCCCGACGGCCCGGTCGAAGCAACCCTGACCGCACGCGAGTTGACCGTACGGGACCACGGCCCCGGAATCTCCCCGGCCGACCTGCCGTATGTCTTCGACCGCTTCTACCGCGCCGAGTCCGCCCGCGCCCTGCCCGGCTCGGGACTCGGCCTCGCGATGGCCCGGCAGATCGCCCGGGCCCACCACGCCGACCTCACGGCCGAGGCGGCGCCGGGCGGGGGTGCGCTGTTCCGGCTCACGTTTCCTGACCGGCCTTAGCCAGTACGGGAGTTGGGGTAGAGACGACCGGCACCGGGGAAGGCGCCGACCGCGACAGCGAAGTCAGCGCCACCCCGCCGACGAGCAGGACCGCCGCACCCCAGCGCAGTGGACTCACCGACTCGTCGAGCAGCAGCGCCGCCGACGACATTCCGAAGACCGGTACGAGCAGCGAGAAAGGGGCCACCGCGGAAGCGGGATAGCGCCGCAGCAGGAAGCCCCAGACACCGAACCCGAAGACCGTCGCACCCCACGCGACGTAGACGATCGCGCCGACGCCGCCCCAGTCGAGCGCGCGCAGCGCCGCCAGATCCGCCTCGGGCCCCTCGAAGACCAACGACAGGGCGAGCAGCGGCAGTACGGGAACGGTGGACACCCACACCATGAAGTTCAGCGCGTCCGGCGGTGAGGCCTTGCGGGTCAGCACGTTGGACACGCCCCAGCACGCGGCGGACGCGATGACGAGTACGAAGGCGAGGACGGGCCCCGACGCGCCTTCGTCGACGGCCGCGAGGACGATGCCGCCGAGCGCGACGGTCATGCCGGCGATCCGTAGGCGCCCCGGGCGCTCGCGAAGGAGCGCCGCCGCGAGGACGGCCGTGAAGACGGCCTGGATCTGCAGGACGAGGGAGGAGAGTCCGGCGGGCATCCCCCGGTCCATCCCGATGAAGAGCAGCCCGAACTTGGCCACGCCCAGGGCGAGTCCGACCCCGATCACCCACTTCCAGGCGACCTTGGGACGGCCCACGAAGAAGACGGCGGGCAGGGCCGCGACGAGGAAGCGCAGCGCGGAGAAGAGCAGTGGCGGGAAGTGTCCGAGCCCGAGCTCGATGACGACGAAGTTCACTCCCCAGACGGCGGTGACCAGAACGGCGAGCGCGATGTGTACGGGACGCATGATCCGAGGATCAGCGACCCGACTCTTTAGCACCAGCGCGAATCTCTTCATGGTTGAATTGAGTGTTGCTTACGCATAGGCGGCTCGGGCCCAGGAGCCGGCCACCCGGGAGGCGCTCATGCTCGACCTCGGACGTCTGCGCGCCCTGCACGCCGTCTCCGTGCACGGCTCCGTCGCCGCCGCGGCCCTCGCGCTCGGGTACACCCCGTCCGCGGTGTCGCAGCAGATCACCAAGCTGGAGCGGGAGACCCGCACCACGCTGCTCGAACGCCGGGGGCGGGGTGTCGCGCTCACCGAGGAGGCCCGCCATCTCGCCTCCACCGCACAGGAGTTGCTCGCGATCGTCGAGCGCGCGGAGACCACGCTCGAGGAACGCAGGGGCAGGCCGACGGGCCTCCTGACCATCGGCGCCTTCTCCACCGCGGCCCGCGGCCTGCTGCCGGCCGTGCTCGCCGAACTCGCCCGGGAGCACCCCGGACTCGACGTACGGATGACCGAGGTCGATCCGCATCTGTCCATCGACCTGGTCGCCCGCGGCATGATCGACCTTGCGGTCGCCCACGACTGGGACATCGCGCCTTTGCCCGCGCCGGACGGTGTGGAGCAGGCCGTGATCGGTGACGACGCGTGCGACCTCCTGGTGCCCGAGGGGCATCCGCTGTCCGCGCGGGACTCCGTACAGCGCACGGATCTCGGCGGGGAGCGCTGGATCTGCCAGCCGCCGGGCACCGTCTGCCACGACTGGCTGGTGCGTACGCTGCGGGCGGCGGGCCACGAGCCGCTGCTCGCGCACCAGGCGGCGGAGTACCACACCCAACTGGCCCTGGTGGCCGCCGGGTTGGGCATCGCCCTGATCCCGCGCCTGGGCCGCGGCCCGCTGCCGCACGGGGTCCACGCGCTCCCCCTGGAGCCGGCGCCGGTGCGCCGTCTGTACGCGCTGTGGCGGCCGGGCGCGGCACGCCGGCCGGCGATCACCGTGACGGTGGAGCTGCTGCGGCGGCAGTGGGCCCGGGCGGCGGCGTCCGCCGCCTGAGGTGCGGGCATAGTGGTCTGCCATGGGTGACAACAAGGACCGCATGCTGGCGGGCGACTGGTACATCGCCGACGACGAGGAGCTGCTCGCGCAGACGGTGCGCCGCGCCGAACTGTGCGCGGCGTACAACGCGGCCTCGACCGCACCACCGGCACAACGCCAGGCGATTCTCGGGCAGTTGATCGGCGACCTCGGCGAGGACGTCCGCATCCGGCCGCCCTTCCAGTGCGACTACGGCACGTATATCTCCATCGGCGCGCGGACCTTCGTCAACTTCGGCGCGGTCTTCCTGGACGCGGCCCGCATCACGATCGGCGAGGACGTCCAGATCGGACCGAACGTCCAACTGCTGACCCCCACCCACGAGTTGGACCCCGGGCGCCGCCGCGAAGGCTGGGAGAAGGGCGAGCCGATCACGATCGGCGACAACGTCTGGCTCGGCGGCGGCGTGATCGTCTGCCCCGGTGTGACGATCGGGGAGAACACGGTGGTCGGCGCGGGCTCGGTGGTCACCCGCGACCTCCCGCCGGGCGTCCTCGCGGTCGGCAATCCCGCCCGGGTGCTGCGCAGTCTGTGACCCCGGGCCCCAGCCCCTCCCCCGCCCACAGACCCACGCCCCACCCACCGGACACCCACACCCACACCCACACCCACACCCACACCCACACCCACACCCGAGGGAGCGCAACATGCCCGTACCCGCCGATCCGACCGTCCTGCACCCGATGCCGGGCCAGCCCCGCGTCGTCCAGCTCAAGCCGCTGGTGAAGTCCGAGCTGATCGAGGTCGGTGAGTACTCGTATTACGACGACCCTGACGACGCGACCGCGTTCGAGACCCGCAACGTGCTCTACCACTACGGTCCCGAGCGGCTCGTCATCGGCAAGTTCTGCGCGCTCGGCACGGGCACACGCTTCATCATGAACGGCGCCAACCACCGTATGGACGGCCCGTCCACGTTCCCCTTCCCTACCATGGGCGGCTCCTGGGCCGACCACTTCGACCTGCTGACCGGTCTGCCGAACCCCGGTGACACGGTGGTGGGCAACGATGTCTGGTTCGGCAACGGCGCGACCGTGATGCCCGGCGTCCGCATCGGCCATGGCGCGATCATCGCGACCGGCGCGGTGGTCACCGCGGACGTCCCCGACTACGGGATCGCCGGCGGCAATCCGGCCCGCCTGATCCGCAAGCGCTTCAGCGAGCCGGAGATCGAGCGGCTGCTCGCGGTGGCCTGGTGGAACTGGCCGGCCGAGCACCTCACCGAGCACGTACGGACGGTCATGTCCGGCACGATCGAGGAGCTGGAGGCGGCGGCGCCCTGACGCCTCAGGTCTCGGCCCCTGCGAGGGCGATCCCCAACGGGGTCCGCTCGTAAAGGACTTGATGCCCGTAGCGGCGCGAGGTCAGCAGGCCCGCGCCCTTCAGGGCGGAGAGATGGGCGGATACGGAGGAGGGCGCGAGGCCGAGGCGGTGGGCCAGCGCGGTCGTGCTCGCCGGGTCCGTCAGCTCACACAGCACGTCCGCGCGGGCCCGGCCGAGCAGCCGGGCGAGCGCGTCGGAGGCACCGGAGCCGCCCTCGTTCCACAGGCCGCCGATCCCGCGCGCCGGATAGATGATCGCCGGGCTCCACGGCTCCTCCTGGCCGCTGACCACACGGGGCCAGGTGAACACCGAGGGCATCAGGACCAGCCCCTCACCGTGCAGTGTGCGCTCGAACTCGCCCATGCTGCTGACGACGGTCAGCGTCGAGCCCTCCCATCGCAGGTCGGGGCTCAACTCACCCAGCAGCGACCGGAATCCGACCGCCGCGAGCACCCGCGAGTGATACGCGACATCCGCTTCGAGCAGCGCCCGCAGGCGCGGCCACTCCGGGGCGATCAGCCGGTACCAGGCCTGCTCCAGACGGTCGGCCAGGAGCTGGACGGCGGCCGCGGGATCGGCGATCAGCCGCTGTCCCAGCGGGCTCTCCAGCGCCCCCGGCTGCTCGACGAGCGTCAGGTAGAGATCGTTGTACGCGGCGTCGGCCGGCGTCGCCCGCACCCGCGCCAGCTCCTCCTCGAAGGTGGCGAGCGCGCTCGTCGGCGGCGGGCACCAGAAGTCCGGGTAGCGCCCGCGCTGCGGCATCAGCCGCAGGACCGGGGCCAGGTCGAGCTCGGCGGCCGCGTCCTTGATCCGGCGCAGCCACGGCAGGTGGTAGCCGTGACTCTCGGGCCGCCCGAGCACGCCGACAGCCGCCTGCGTCTCCCAGATCGGCGAGATGGCGAACCGGCAGTGCAGCAAGTCCTGCTCGTTGAAGTGCAGATGGAAAGGCATGCTCCGGCTCCCCTCCGCTCGGCCACGGAACCGGCCGCCACCGATGCGGTCCGGCAGCCGGAGTACGAAGAACCGGCGTACGAAGAACCAGCGTACGAAGATTCGGCCTGAGCCGAAAGTCTTAGCGGTACGGGCCCGGGGCGCCACGCTGCCGTACATGTCGACCGAAGCCCGTGCCGCCACCACCGAAGCCGCGCCCCAGGGGTACGGCGCCGTCTTCCGCGTCCGCGAGTTCCGGGCCGTGTTCGCCGCCCATCTGCTCTCCCTGCTCGGTGTGATCGTCAGCGAGATCGCCCTCACCGTGCTCGTCTACGAACTCACCAAGTCACCCCTGCTCAGTGCCCTTACCTTCGCGCTCGGCATGCTCCCGTATCTGATCGGCGGCACCCTGTTCGCCGGCGTCGCCGACCGCTACCCGGCCCGCCGCGTCCTCGTCGTGTGCGATCTGATCTGCGCCGGCTGCGTGGCCGTGATGATCATGCCGGGCACGCCGGTCGCCGCGCTGCTCGCCCTGCGCGTCCTGATCGCCGCCATCGCACCGGTCTTCACCGGCACGCGGATGGCCGCCCTCACCGACATCCTCGGCGAGGGCGACCTCTACGTCCTGGGCCGCTCGATCCTGCGCATCGTCTCGCAGAGCGCCCAGCTCGCCGGGTTCGGCGTGGGCGGCGTACTGCTCGCGGTGGTCTCCCCGCGCAGCGCGATCACCATCACCCTCTGCACCTTCCTGGCCTCGGCCCTGCTGCTGCGCTTCGGCACCAAGGCGCGCCCCGCCCGCGCACGCGGTGGCGCGACGCTGATGCGGGAGTCCCTGTCCGGTGCGCGTCAGGTCTTCGCCGACCGCCGTATCCGCGCCCAGATCCTGCTCTTCTGGCTGCCCGCGATGTTCCTCGTCGCCCCCGAGGCTCTCGCCGCCCCGTACGCCGAGTCCATCGGCGCGGGCCCGGCGGCGCTCGGTCTGCTGATGTGCGCGATGCCGGTCGGGCACATCTGCGCCGAAGTGTGGGTGGGCGCCCGCCTGAGCGCGGCCACCCGCTCGCGCATCGTGTTCCCGGCCGCCGCGGCCGGCCTGCTGCCCTATCTCGGATACGCGATCGCACCCGGCCTCGGGCTCTCGGTGCTGCTCCTCGTCCTCGCGGGGGCGGGCGGCGCGTACGTCCTCGGTCTCGACCAGTGGTTCGTGGCCACCGTCCCCGAGGAACTGCGCGGCCGCGCCATGACGTTGATGACGGCGGGCCTCATGACGGTCCAGGGCGCGGGGATGGCGCTGGCCGGTCTCGCCGCCGAGTTCTGGCCGGTGCACCAGGTCGTCACCGGGGCCGGAGTGATCGGCACGGTCGTCAGCGTCCTGCTCGTGTGGGAGGCACGCCGGGCCGGGGCCAGGCCCCAGGAGAAGACCGAACTGCGAGACGGGACTGGCCACGATGTGACCGCCCGGTAAGGTCGAGGGCGTGCCGAAGCCGCTCAGCCTCCCCTTCGACCCCATCGCCCGAGCCGACGAACTCTGGAAGCAGCGCTGGGGAACGGTGCCCTCGATGGCCGCCATCACCTCGATCATGCGCGCCCACCAGATCCTGCTCGCCGAGGTCGACGCGGTGGTCAAGCCGTACGGACTGACCTTCGCGCGCTACGAGGCGCTGGTCCTGCTCACCTTCTCCAAGGCGGGCGAGCTGCCGATGTCGAAGATCGGCGAGCGCCTGATGGTCCACCCGACCTCGGTGACGAACACGGTCGACCGCCTGGTGAAGTCCGGTCTGGTCGACAAGCGTCCCAACCCCAACGACGGCCGCGGCACCCTGGCCTCGATCACCGACAAGGGCCGCGAGGTGGTCGAGTCGGCCACCCGCGATCTGATGGCGATGGACTTCGGGCTCGGGGTGTACGACGCGGAGGAGTGCGGCGAGATCTTCGCGATGCTGCGGCCGCTGCGGGTCTCGGCCGCGGACTTCGAGGAGCGCTGAGTCCTCGCCCGCAAGGGCCTCCGCACCCGCGCAAAGATCGCGCAAACCGGGCGGTTACCCTCGTCCGTATGAAGAAGAGCGTCCTGACCCGCTACCGCGCCCTCGCCTACATCACGGGTGTCCTGCTCGTCCTGCTGACCTTCGGCATGATCGGCAAGTACGCCCTGGACATGGACGGCGCCGCGGACTTCACCAAGGTCGTCAGCATCGCGCACGGCTGGCTCTACGTCGTGTACCTGGTCTTCGCCTTCGACCTTGGCTCCAAGGCCAGGTGGCCCGTCGGCAAGCAGCTGTGGGTGCTGATCGCGGGCACCATCCCGACCGCCGCCTTCTTCGTCGAGCGCAAGGTCTCCCGCGAGCTGGAGCCCCTCTTCACCGAGGACGGCCCCGCGGTCGCCAAGGCCTGAAAGCCTTACGACGCTTCTGCGGCACCCCACCCCCGTGGCGCGCGCCACGGGGTCGCCCATCGACATTTACTAGGACGTCCTAGTAAATTCGAAGGTATGGACGCTGACGCGATCGAAGAGGGCCGCCGCCGCTGGCAGGCCAGGTACGACAAGGCCCGCAAGCGCGACGCCGACTTCACCACGCTCTCCGGCGACCCGGTCGAGCCGGTCTACGGGCCGCGTCCGGGCGATGCGTACGAGGGCTTCGAGCGCATCGGCTGGCCCGGCGAATACCCGTACACGCGCGGTCTGCACGCGACCGGCTACCGCGGCAGGACCTGGACCATCCGCCAGTTCGCGGGCTTCGGCAACGCCGAGCAGACCAACGAGCGCTACAAGATGATCCTGGCGAACGGCGGCGGCGGTCTGTCCGTCGCGTTCGATATGCCGACCCTGATGGGCCGCGACTCCGACGATCCGCGTTCGCTCGGCGAGGTCGGGCACTGCGGTGTGGCGATCGACTCGGCGGCCGACATGGAGGTCCTGTTCAAGGACATCCCGCTGGGTGATGTCACGACCTCGATGACGATCAGCGGCCCGGCCGTCCCCGTCTTCTGCATGTATCTGGTCGCGGCCGAGCGCCAGGGCGTGGACCCGGCGGTGCTCAACGGCACGCTGCAGACGGACATCTTCAAGGAGTACATCGCGCAGAAGGAGTGGCTCTTCCAGCCGGAGCCGCACCTGCGCCTGATCGGCGACCTGATGGAGTACACCTCCGCCGGCATCCCCGCGTACAAGCCGCTCTCCGTCTCCGGCTACCACATCCGCGAGGCGGGGTCGACGGCCGCGCAGGAGCTGGCGTACACCCTGGCCGACGGCTTCGGTTACGTGGAGCTGGGCCTGAGCCGCGGCATGGACGTGGACGTCTTCGCTCCCGGCCTGTCCTTCTTCTTCGACGCACATGTGGACTTCTTCGAGGAGATCGCCAAGTTCCGCGCGGCGCGCCGCATTTGGGCGCGCTGGATGAAGGAGGTGTACGGGGCGCAGTCGGACAAGGCGCAGTGGCTGCGGTTCCACACGCAGACGGCCGGGGTGTCGCTGACCGCGCAGCAGCCGTACAACAACGTCGTCCGTACGGCGGTCGAGGCGCTCGCCGCGGTCCTCGGCGGCACGAACTCGCTGCACACCAACGCCCTGGACGAGACCCTCGCGCTGCCGAGCGAGCAGGCCGCCGAGATCGCGCTGCGCACCCAGCAGGTCCTGATGGAGGAGACCGGCGTCGCCAATGTGGCGGACCCGCTGGGCGGCTCCTGGTACATCGAGCAGCTCACGGACCGGATCGAGGCGGACGCCGAGAAGATCTTCGAGCAGATCAAGGAGCGGGGCCTGCGCGCCCACCCCGACGGTCAGCACCCGATCGGCCCGATCACCTCGGGGATTCTGCGCGGGATCGAGGACGGCTGGTTCACGGGCGAGATCGCCGAGTCCGCCTTCCAGTACCAGCGCTCGCTCGAGAAGGGCGACAAGCGCGTCGTCGGCGTGAACTGCCACGACGGCTCGGTCACCGGCGATCTGGAGATCCTGCGGGTCTCGCACGAGGTGGAGCGCGAGCAGGTGCGCCTGCTCGCCGACCGCAAGGCCGGCCGTGACGACGCGCGGGTCCAGGCCGCCCTGGCCGCGATGCTCGCGTCCGCGCGGGACGGCTCCAACATGATCGTGCCGATGATCGAGGCGGTACGGGCCGAGGCCACGCTCGGCGAGATCTGCGGGGTGCTGCGGGACGAGTGGGGCGTGTACACGGAGCCCGCCGGGTTCTGAGCCCTTTTCCTGTACGGCACCGGGGGCGCCCTTCCATACGGAGGGGCGCCCCCGGTGTCGTGACCTGCCGACATATGCCCCTTATGTCACGATTGCCCGGTCCCATGTGATCGTCCTCAAGGGGTCCGGATGACCGCCCGCAACGCCCGCACCATCCGCGGCAGGCTGGCCATCGCAGCCGCGATCAGCGCCTCGCTCGCCCTGACCGCCGCCTGTTCCGGCGGCGCCGAGGACGCCGGCCAGGCCTCCGACGCCCGTGAGGCAGCCCTCGTCCAGTCGCCGCAGAAACCGGCCGGCACGCCGTTCTGGGTCGATCCGGACAGCCCGGCCGCCCAGCAGGTCAAGCAGTGGCAGAGCGGCGGCCGCGCCTCGGACGCCGAGGTCCTGCGGCGGATCGCCGACCAGCCGCTCGCGGTGTGGCCCGCGGGCGACGAGCCCGGCTGGCAGATCAAGGCGGCCCGCGAGGGCGCCGCGAAGACGAACAGCACGATGGTGCTCGTCGCGTACAACATCCCGCACCGCGACTGCGGCCAGCACTCGGCCGGCGGAGCGCACAGCGAGGCGTTCTACCGGCAGTGGATCGGCGCCTTCGCCGACAACATCGAGAACAAGAAGGCCATCGTCATCCTGGAGCCGGACGCGCTCCCGCATGTGGCGGACGGCTGCACCCCGGCCGAGTACCACGAGCAGCGCTTCCGGCTGATCTCGGAGGCCGTCGCACGCCTGAAGAAGCAGCCGAACACCAAGGTCTACCTGGACGCCGGCAACCCGGACTGGATCAGGAACCCCGGCAATCTGGCCCAGCCGCTGTGGCGTTCGGGCATCGCGCAGGCCGACGGCTTCGCGCTCAATGTGTCCAACTTCCAGCCGACCGCCGAGAACATCGCGTACGGCCGCAAGCTCTCCGCCCTGGTCGGCAACAAGCACTTCGTGATCGACACCAGCCGCAACGGCAACGGTCCGCTGCCCGGCCGCGGCGGCGAGGCCTGGTGCAACCCGCCGGGCCGTGCGCTCGGCGCCGCGCCCACGACGAAGACCGGCGACAAGCTGGTGGACGCCTTCCTGTGGATCAAGCGGCCCGGTGAGTCGGACGGCGAGTGCCGGGGCGGCCCGCCGGCCGGCAAGTGGTGGCCGGACTACGCGCTCGGTCTCGCGCGCAACTCCAAGTAGCCGCACAGGAAACGGCCCGCCCCCTCTCGCCAGAGGGGCGGGCCGGTTCGTATGAGGGGGCCCCGTGACCCCGGGGGCCGGGTGGCGACTTCGCCACGCGGATCCACTGCGCCTCGGACGGGGTGCCCTCGCCGTCCACGCCGAAGACCATGTACCAGCCGGGCGGGACCAAGGTCCGGTCCTTCGGCACGGTGACCGTGACGGAGTCCTTGGTCTTGGCCATGTCCAGGGCGATGGAGCGCTGTTCGACATCCGTGGTGTGCGTGACCGCACTCGGCCGCATCAGCCGCGCCTTGACGATCTTGTCGGGCGCCGGGGACTTGAAGGTCGCCTTGCCCTTCGCATCAGGCTCCCGCGGCCCGTCGGTGAGCTGCGGCCGGCTCTCCTTGTCGCGGTACAGATACGGCGGCGTGTAGACCTCCATCCGCTGCTCGAACTTGCCGAGCTTGGTGTTGTCCTTGTCGCCGAAGAGCGAGTCGGAGCCGAAGGTCGCCACACGTCCGTCGGGCAGCAGGAGCGCCTCGGAGTGGTAGTTGCGGCCGACGGTGGGTTCGGCGGCCGTACGGAAGCGGTCCGCGGACGGGTCGTAGAACTGGGCCTTGAGGATGTTGGACGCGCCCCGGCCGCGGTAGTCGTACGAGCCGCCGCTGGTGAAGACGGTGTCGTCCGGCATGATCACGCTGTTCAAATAGCGTGTGCCCTGCGGGAGTTGCGGACCGGTCCTGAAAGCGGGGTCGTCCTCCTTGAGGTCGATCACGGCGGTACGCGCGGTCGCCTTCTCGGACTCGCCGACCCCGCCGCCGCCGAGGATCATCACCTTCTGGTCCTGCGCCGGCGGCAGCAGCAGCGAGGCCGAGGTCTCGGTCTGGTCCATGTCCTCGAGGCCCGGGACCTTCTCGAAGGTGTTCTTCTCCAGGTCCCACAGGCCGGGCTCGCGGCCCTTCTCGGCGGGTCCGTAACCGGCGTTGGAGGCCGGGTAGAAGAGCTTGCCGCCCTTGGTGAGGAAGAGCGCGGGATACGTGGGGAAGTAGCGGAAGGGGCCCTTCTTCCACTTCTTGGTCGCCGGATCGTAGATCTCGTTGTCCCCGGGGTCGACCACGCCGACCTCGTCGAGTCCGGAGACCGCGAGCACCTTGCCGTCCTGGAGCGTCACCAGGGTCGGGTACCAGCGGGCCTTCGCCATCGGGTCGACCGGGATGTACTTCTCGGCCACGGGATCGAATTCGTACGCGGCCCGGATGCCCTGGAAGTCCTGCTTCTCCATGTCGATCTTCTCGGTGAGGCCGTAGACGTTGTCCGCGTCCTTGCCCTTCAGACCGACGATCTCGTACTGCGCCTGCTTCTTGGCGACCGATCGGGGCCCTTCCTCGACGGCCTCCACGAAGACCCGTTCCTCGGCGGCCTGCACCTTGGTCTTCCAGGGCTTCATCGCCCCGCTCTTGGTGTACGCGATGTCGAACTTGCGCTTCGCCTTGGGGATCTTCACATCGAAGCGGCTGACGTACTCGGTGCCGGAAGGAGAGCGGAAGCGGGTGCCCTTCTTGAGCGTCACTTCCTTGTCGGGGCTCTCGTTCTTCACCCGCATCAGACCGCCGGCCCGGGTGACCGCACCGTCGAGCACCTCGTAGCGCGCGGTGCCGCCCGCCACCAGGAGCCGTCCGTCGGCGAGTTGGGTGTGACCCGAGCAGAAGAAGTCCTCGGGGGTGGGGATCTTCTTGAAGGAGTCATCCGCCGGGTTCCACAGAATCGTGTCGAAGGTGCCCGCGTCGAAGTTCTTCTGGCTGTTGCCCGAGCCCGCGACGATCAGCACTTTCCCGGTGTGCAGCAGCGCCGCGTGGATGGCGTTCGTCCGGTACTCCTCGGGCACGTCGACCGTGCTCCAGGAGCCGTACTGCTTCTTGTAACCGGGCTGGGAGATCTTGTAGTCGTGGTACTGCTCCTCGGCGAAGCCCACGGCCGCCGGAGCGTTCAGACCGGCGAGCAGCACGACGGCCCCGGCGCCCATCACCGTCTTCTTCTGGCGTTTGGTCGGTGAGAACGGCATGGGTCAGTTGCCTCCTGTCGTGCTGCTGGAAACGGTGGAGCCGGTGGAGACACTGGCCTGGGAGAGCTGCCCTGAGCCGGTCACGGTGCTCGTGGCGAGCGCGGGTTCGACCTCGATCTCGTGCTTGCCCGCGCGCAGGGCACGCCGCCTGCGCACCTCGCCGAAGGCCCAGACCGCGACCGGGGCCAGCGAGATGGCCAGGGCGAGGAAGGCCCAGGTGCGCATCGCCACATGCGTATGGCCGAGCACGAAGGACGCGACCAGGGACGTGGCGAGGATCGCCGCCCAGAAGAGATGGATACGGAAGGTGAGCACCCGGTCCGGGGATGCGTCGCCGCCCTTGGGCGTGACGACGAAGCGGCTCGGGCGGCGCAGCACCGCCTCACCGAGCGACTTGGCGTAGATCGGCGCGGAGAGCGCGGACATCGCCATGCCGGCGAGACCGCCGGAGCCCTCGGGTTCGTGCGGGGAGACGTTGTGGCGGCGGTTCCACAGGTACAGGCCGACCTGGAGTGCGGCCGCGTCGCTGTAGAGCATCAGCCAGATGGATGCGGCGACCTGGGTACCGGAGGCGCCGAACCACAGGAACAGCACACAACTGAGAATGCCGAGCACCCAGTTGACGGCCGTCATGGGGTAGTAGACGAGCATCAGCGAGTAGTTGAAGAGCCGCCCCGGAGGCATCGAGAAGGGGGCCTTCCAGTACTGCTTGAACAGCGTCTCGTACGTGCCGCGCGACCAGCGCATCTGCTGGGTGAAGAAGTCCGTCCAGGACTCGGGGCCCTCACCGACCGCGAGGACGTCCGGGGTGTAGACGGAGCGCCAGTGGTGGCCGGTGAGCGGGTTCTTCGTACGGTGCAGCTCGAAGCCGGTGGCCATGTCCTCGGTGATCGAGTCGTAGAGCCCGCCGACCTGCTTGACCGCGGCGATCCGTACGGCGTTGTTGGTGCCCACGAACATCGGGGCCTTGTAGCGGTTGCCCGCCCGCTGGATCAGCGCGTGGAAGAGGAACTGCTGGGATTCGGCGGCCTTGGTGACGGCCGGGCGGTAGTTGCCGTAGACCTGCGGGCCGACGACGAACGCGATGTCCGGGTCGCGGAAGTAGCCGAGCATCCGCTCCAGGAAGTTGGGCATCGGCACGTGGTCGGTGTCGACGGAGGCGAAGAACTCGTAGTCCTTGCCGTGCATCGCCAGCCACGCGTTGTAGTTCCCGTGCTTGGTCTTCGCCTTGTGGACGCCCTTGTCGCGGTTCCACTCCGGGACGCCCTTGCGCGTGAAGTGCTTGACGCCCAGCTCGGCGCAGAGCGCCTTGGCCTCGGGGTCGTCGCCTTCGTCGAGCAGCCAGACGTCCAGATGTCCGTCGTGGCGCATCTCCATGGCGCCTTCGAGGGTGCCGCGCACCATGGATATGGGCTCTTTGCCGGGCACGTACGTCGTCAGAAAGGCGACGCGGGTACCGGGCTCGGCCCGTACAGGGACCGGATCGCGGGCGACCATCGTCGCGTGCGCGATGGAGACGACGTTGATCAGCATGAACAGCTCGATCAGGCCGATCGCCACGAGCATCGTGACGTCCAGATAGACGAGCCAGCGGTCGCCGCCCTCGCGCTGGGTCCAGTGCGTGGGCCAGACGAGATAGACGAGCAGGAGGCCGGTGAGCACCGGCGCCAGGGTCATGAGCAGGACGGCGCGTATTCGGTGCGGCTCACGCGAGAGGAGCTTCGTGTACTGCACCCGGTAGGCGGCTCCGTCCGGCTCGGTGAGCGGCCCGGCTATCCGGCTGTGGGTGTCGTAGTCGTAGCCCTCCGGCCGCACAGCGCCCTCCTCGAGATCGTTCCGATCGCTCTGATCGAACGAGCCAATACCCCCACAAAAGAGGAGAAATCCGGGCGTGTCGACCGGAGGGAGACCGGACAGGGCCGAGCGTGCGCTTTTTGATCCTGTACGGAGTCCTTGGCGGGCTTGCGAGTTGCGATCACACGGTGCGGGTGGACCGCCGCAGCCGGTGGCGCACCGCGCGCTGGGCAAGGGGGCCGAGGTCCTCGACGGCGGCGGCGAGCACCGACAGCTGCTCCAGGGCCGCCAGGGCGCGCTCCGCGCCCTCGGGGTCGACGCCTTCGTACAGCTCGATGCCGACGAACGAGGCGCTCACGGCCCGCGCGAGCCCCACCGGATCGGTGAACTCTCCGAGCGGGCTCGCGCTCAGGACCCTGACAAGGACCTTCTCGATCTCGGCGATCCACAGATCGAGCCCGGCGGCCGTGGCGGGCGCGAGCGGCCGATGGGTCTGGGCGCCGGCGAGCAGCTGGGCGAGCACGGCGACATGGCCGCCGGCCCGCTCCCGCTCATGCATCTCGCGTCCGAAGGCGAGCAGTTCGGAGAGGGTGGAGATCGCGTCGAGGCGCTCGCGGTAGAGCGCGACCCGCTCCCGGGAGCCGTGCCGGCAAGCGGCCGCGAGCAGCTCGTCGACCGAGCCGAAGTGGTAGAAGACCAGCGCCTGGTTGACCCCTGCGGCGGCCGCGACGGTCCGCGCGGAGGTCTTCGCGATGCCCTGCTCGACGAGGGTCGTGAGGGCGCCCTCGATCAGCTTCTGCCTGGTCTCGGCGCTCTTGGCGGCCTTGGCCTCGGCGGCCTTGGCCGCCTTGTCCCCGGTGGCCGCGGCTCGGGGCGTCATGCGCGCGCCTCCTCGCGTACGGGACGCAGACCCGGGCGGACCCCGCACCGGCCGACATCGGCATAGCGGGCGGTGAAGGAGCCCTCGTATCCGAAGAGCGGGCCGAAGCGGCGATTGGCGACACGGACGCGGATACGGAAGCGGCCGGCCTCCTCGTCGTAGTGCTCGCGCACCTCCGCGTCGCCGCCGATCAGCTCGGGGACCCGGACGTCGAGCCGTCCCTCGCGGAAGCGGTGGATCCCGGAGCGGATCACGAGTCCGCCCCGCTCGTCCACGGAGAGGTGCAGATCGGACGCGAGGTGCTGATGCGTGCCGAGGTAGTCGAGGATGCGGTCGCCCTTGGGGCCGAGCACCATCTGGGCGTCGAAGCGGCGGGGGCCGCCGGGGAGCTGGAACGTGCGCACGAAGCTCACGGTCTCACGGCCGTACGTGTCGGTGTACGGCACGTTCTCGATGGTGAAGGGGACGTGCCGGCCCTCGCGCGGGACCAGGATGTTGCGCGTGGTGCCGAGCGCGAGGAAGGGCTTGACCCAGGGGCCGCCGTGCCAGATGCGGTCCATCACGCCGGTGCCGAAGCAGGCCTCACCGCTCGCGAGGGAGACGGAGAAGCGGCGCTGCATCTCGGGGTGGAGCCGGTCGAAGTCGGCGCCGAGGACGGTACGGAAGATCGAGGTCGAGGCCGTAGTCGAGTTCGTGACCGTAGTCGAGGTCGGGGTCACGGCCGCAGTCGCGGTCGAGGTCTTGGTCGAGGTCGGGGTGACGGCCGTCGTCGAAGTCGAGGTCATGGTCAGTTCTCCGGGGCGTGCGGGGTGAGCGTGGCGAGCAGTCGGGGCGCACGGGCATCGGTGCGCGGGGTGCGGCCGCAGCGGCGGGCGGCCGGGGTGAAGGGCAGCGGGGGCAGCTTCAGGAGCATCGCGACCAGGGCCGAGGGGATCCCCACGACGGCGAAGACGAAGAAGAGCACCCCGAAGTCGGCGTAACCGGAGGCCAGCACGTAGACGAGCGACTGAAGGCCGAAGACGACGAACAGGCCGAGCAGCGCGAGGAGCAGCAGGGTCCGCATCAGCATCTCGGTGAGCCAGTGCACGAGGGACCAGCGGGGTGTGATGCCCTCCTCCAGCCATAGCCTCAGCCGGTCGAAGGACCAGGCGGTGGCCCAGCCCATCAGCGGACGCAAGACGAGACGGTCGGCGGCCTTGCCGAAGCGGCCCCAGCGCGGGGTGTAGTCGTAGCCGGTGATGAAGCGGACGCCGTCGCCTTCGGGGACGTAACGCCAGTACCCGCTGCCCTCCTCGAGAAGGGAGAGCGGATGGGGCGAGGAGAAACGGAGCGCCGAGGTCCGGGTGCCGTCGGGGCGGCGCTTCTCGCCCGCCGAGATGCCGGTGCCGGCGATCTTCAGAAACGGCAGTACGCGGGTCGCGTACCGGAAGCGCTGCGGCTCGGCAGGGTCGTCCCCGGACTTCGGGAGGTAGTCGATCTCGCCGAAACGGAGGTCCCAGCGCTGGTGTTCGGCCGGGTTCTGGGTGTGCTCCCAGACCGTCTCCATGTCGGCCCGTATCAACGCCTCGACATACAGACCCCTGTCCGCCGTCATCACAAACCCCCGGTCCAGTACGTTCTTGAGCGACTGCTCAACAGGAAGGTACACAATCTTGAGCGAGTGCTCAACTTCCAGGTACGAGAAAAACCACGCCCCAGCGGGGGGGGGGTTTTCCCGGAGTACCCGGGGGGGGGGGGGGGGGG